>NZ_JACARZ010000152.1:0-10314 GCF_013386315.1 Pseudomonas sp. P7779
CTGTAAGAGCGGAACCAAGACCAGCCCTGACCGCAGCAACGGATATGCCCACCTCACCCCGCCCCAAAAAAGAAGCTTTTATGACAAAAGTTCGGTAGTCCCCAGCGACCCCCGTCTTGGCTATGTAACGCGCTCAACACCGCCAAAAAAGGCGACGTCAGAGCCGCAAGCAGGATGCCAGGAGTGGGGCGAATGGGAACTATGGAACGTTACTCGAAAGTCGGCATGCAGGAGCTCGACCAGCGCCTGTCAAAGATCGTCGAAGCCGCACGCAAAAAACCGGTCTCGGTCTACCGCTATGGCGCACCGTGGGTATGGATCGTCTCCCAGGACGACTGGCAAGGCGCGCTCAAGGAAGTCTCCAGCTACATCCCCGCAGGCCATTCACTGGTCTTGCTGCGCCCGCAGATCGACGACATCCTCGACCTCCACCGCGACCTGCTCCAGGCCCAACCCGGCACCCAGATCGCCCCCCAGACCGTCTTGCAGATCCTGCTGCTGCAACTCCTGTACTCAGTCCCCAACGAACAGCAACTGCACGAACAACTCAACTACAACCTGCTGTTCCGCTGGTTCGTCGGCCTCGACCTGAACCAGAAAGTCTGGGGCATCAACCTCCTGCAACGCGACATCGCCACGTTCCTGAACAACCCGCAGGCGGTGCAGTTGATCCAGAAAATCATCGGTGAAGTGTTCTGTGGCGCCTTGCTGCACATGCCGGAGTTCTCCCTGAACTTCGCCCTGCTGCACACCTGGCTCGCCCGGCACGGCAGCACCTCGATATCCAGCAATTGAACAGGCCAAACGCCGGGCAAACGGCGACGGCAATCATCTTGAGTAAACCAGGGGGCGGTGTGGAGCATCTGTTCAAATCAACGCTGGCGCTGTGCTGGCTGACGCTGGGTGCACTGGCGCAACCGCTACAGGCCGAAGAGCAGGGCACCCAGCCCGAGCCTCCGGCACGGCTGGTGGACGTCAACGAGTACTTCGTGCGCGGCAACACCGTGCTCGACGCTCGTGCGATCGAAGAGGCGGTGTACCCGTTTCTCGGCCCGCAAAAGACCCTCGCCGACATCGAAGGCGCCCGGGATGCCTTGCAGAAGATCTATCAGGCACGCGGCTATCAGTCGGTGTTCGTCGAACTGCCGGAGCAGAAGGTCGATGACGGAATCGTCTACCTGCAGGTCAGCGAAACCAAGGTCGGGCGCGTCCGCGTGGTAGGCGCCAAGCACTATTCGCCGGTGGAAATCCGCGACGAAGTACCCGGCTTGAAGGAGGGCGCGGTTCCGGATTTCACCAGCGTGCAAACCCAACTCGCCGGCCTCAATCGCAGCGCCGGGCGGCAGGTCACGCCGCTGGTCCGCGAAGGCCAGCGCCCCGGCACCATGGACGTCGACCTGCAGGTGGAAGACCAGAACCCCTGGCACGCCAGCCTCGGCCTGAACAATGACTACAGCGCCGACACCAAGGAGCTGCGCAGCGTCGCGACCCTGGGTTACGACAACCTCTGGCAACTGGGCCACAGCATTTCCCTGACCTACTTCACCGCACCCCAGGACAGCGACAACGCCAAGGTCTGGTCGGGCTCCTACACCGCGCCGCTGACTGATCGCTGGAGCCTGCAGTTCTCCGGTTATCAGTCCGACAGCAACATCGCCACCATCGGCGGCAGCAACGTGTTGGGCAAGGGCCATTCCTACGGCGTGTCGGCGATCTACAGCCTGCCGGCCAGTGGCAATTGGGCCAATTCGTTCTCTGCCGGGGTCGACTTCAAGGACTTCAAGGAGCAGATGAAGTTTGGCGGCAGCACGGACGATATCCCGCTGAAGTACGCACCGCTGACCTTCGGCTACAACGGCTACCGCTACACCGAGCAGTCGCAATTGGGGCTGGGCTTGAGCCTGGTGGTGGGTACCCGCGCGTTCTTCGGCTACGGCAGCGACGCCGAGGAGTTCCAGTACAAGCGTGACAAGGCCAGCCCGAGTTTTGCGGTGCTCAAGGGTGACCTGAATTACACCTACACCTTCGGCAACGACTGGCAGTCGGCGTCCAAGGCCGGCTTCCAGCTGGCCTCGGGGCCGCTGGTGTCCAACGAGCAATATTCCGCTGGCGGCGCTACGTCGGTACGCGGGTATCTCGCCGCCGAACGCACCGGTGACGAAGGCTACCTGTTGTCCCAGGAGCTGCGCACGCCGTCCCTGGCCAAGTTTCTCGGCAGCTACGTGCAGGAGTGGCGCTTCTACGCGTTTGCCGAAGGCGCACGCCTGCGCCTGCATGACCCGCTGCCCGAGCAGGAAGACGAATACAGCCTGGCCAGTGTCGGCCTCGGCACCCGCGCCAGTTTGAGCAAGTGGTTGTCCGGCAGCCTGGATTGGGGCTACCCGCTGCTTGAAGGCCCAAATACCCAGAAACAGGACTCGCGACTGCACTTCAGTGTGCAGGCGACTTTCTGACCCCTTTTTTCGGAGACTCCTGACATGCAACGCCTATTTCTGAGCCTGTTGATCTGCCTGGGCTTCGCGCTCCCGGCCACCGCCCATGCCTGGTGGCAGGACGATTGGCACTACCGTAAACAGATCACGGTGGACACCACCTCCCAGGGCGCAGCCATCAGCCAGGCCCTGGGCCGCACCGCGCTGCTGGTGCGCCTGCACACCGGCAACTTCAGCTTTGACGGGGTCAAGGACGACGGCGCGGACCTGCGCTTTGTCAGCGCCGACGACAAGACCGTGTTCAACCACCAGATCGAAAGCTTCGACCCGCTGATGGGCATGGCGCTGATCTGGGTCGATGTGCCCAAGGTCGAAGGCGGCCAGCGCCAGGACCTGTGGATGTACTACGGCAACCAGAAGGCGCCGGCCACCGCCAACGGCCAGTTGACCTTCGACCCGAACTACACCGCGCTCTACCACTTCGACGGCGCCAACGGCACGCCGCCCCGGGACACCACGGCCTACGGCAACACTGCCGTGAACGCTACCGGTGCGAGCATCGACGGCGTGATCGGCCGGGCCTTGCAGTTCAGTGGCCAGCCGTTGCTGCTGCCAGCCAGCCCGTCGCTGCAACACGCAGCGGGCGGCGCCTTCACTTTCAGCGCCTGGTTGCGGGTCGACCAGGCCAGCGGCGAGCAAGTGGTGGTGGCCCGTCGCGAGGGCGCCCACAGCCTGTTGCTGGGCTTGAACCAGGGCATGCCGTTTATTGAAATCGACGGCCAGCGCGCCGTCTCGACCCAGCCGCTGAACCCCGGCCAATGGCAGCACCTGGCGTTCACCGCCGAGGGCGACAAGGTCTCGCTGTACGTCAACGGCCGTGAGACCGCGACCCTCGCAGTGGCGATGCCGGCGTTCAATTCGCAACTGGCCATCGGTGCCGATTTGCCGGAAGCCGCCGGCGGGCACCTGCCGTTTACCGGGGCCATGGACGAACCGCGCTTGTCCAAGGTCGCGCGCCCGGCAGCCCTGTTGCTGGCCGATGCCACGGCCCAGGGCGCCGAGTCGAAACTGGTGGCCTATGGCGTGGATGAAGAACAGTCGGGCTTCGGCTTCGGCAGCCTGGGGTTCCTGCTCAAGGCGGTGCCGGTGGATGCCTGGGTGATCATCCTGGTGCTGGTGGGGATGATGTTCCAGTCGTGGTTCATCATGCTCCGCAAGAACCGCCAGGTCAGTCGCGTGAGTGCTGCCAACGATATCTTCCGCGAGCAATTCGCACAGATCGGTACGCGCCTGGAGATGTACTACGACGACGCGTTGCTGGCCGAGCGCCTGACCCATTCCTCGCTGTGGCGCCTGTACCGGGTCGCGGTCAAGGAAATCCGCACTCGCCGCGCCCAGGGCGCCGACACCTCGTCGGTCTCGGCAGCCACCATCGAAGCCATCCGCTGCTCCATGGACGGCGTGCGTACCCGGGAAAACCAGCAACTCGGCGCCAAGCTGTCGACCCTCTCCAACGCGATTGCCGGTGGCCCGTATATCGGCCTGCTCGGCACCGTGCTGGGGATCATGGTGGTGTTCCTCGGCACGGCGATGGCCGGCGACGTGAACATCAACGCCATCGCCCCGGGTATGGCGGCGGCCTTGCTGGCCACGGCCATGGGCCTGTTTGTCGCGATCCCCGCGCTGTTTGGCTACAACCGCCTGATTACCCGCAACAAGGAAGTCAGCGCCGACATGCGCGTGTTCGTCGACGAGTTCATCACCCGTCTGGCGGAGATGCACGGCGAGAGCCAGCACAGTGAAGCGGCGCACCGTCGCGACCACCACGCCCACGTCCCGGCCTGAGGAGAATCAGCATGGCTTCCGTGAATGCCTCCCACGACGATGACGATGACGCACCCGTCGACAGCATCAACATCACGCCCCTGGTGGACGTGCTGATGGTGGTGTTGGTGATGTTTATCCTCACCGCCACCGCCCAGGTCTCGGGGATCCAGATCCACCTGCCCAAGGCCAGTGCTTCGGTATCGCTGTCCGAGGCCAAGACCAAGGCCATCTCGGTGAACGATGGCGGCCAGGTGTTTCTCGACGCTTATCCGGTGACCTTGCCTGAGCTGGAAGAGCGCCTGCGCATCGAGAAAGCGCTGAACCCGGACTTCCCGGTGATCGTGCGCGGCGACGCCATGGTGCAGTACCAGAAGGTCATCGAAGTGCTCGACCTGCTGCGTCGCCTGGAGCTGTCCCAGGTCGGGCTGGTCACCGGCAAACCGAGCCAGGGCTGAGTCATGACCGCACAGATGCCGATCACGCCGACGCCCCTCAAGAACAAGCCGCCATTGCGCCCGCTGAAGTGGGGCATTGGCCTGCTGCTGGGCGCCGTGGCTGCCTGGTTTCTCTGGCAGTGGGCCAATGACATGAGTGGCGTGCGCCGTGAAGCGCCCAAGGTGCCGACGATTATTCCGTTGCCGCCACCGCCACCACCGCCGCCGGAAAAACCCAAGGAACCGGAGCCCGAGGTGCAGGAGAAAGTCCCCGAGCCGGAGCCCACGCCGACCCCCGACGAGGTCAAGCCCGAGGAAGAGGCACCGCCTTCGCCAGCAGACGACCTGGCCAACCCGATGCAGATCGACGGCGACGCTCAGTCCGGTACCGACGGTTTCAACATCGGTGCCGGCAAGGGCGGCGGCATGGCCGGTTCCGGTGGTGGCGGGCTCGGTACCGGGACGTTCAAGCAGTACCTGGCCGGGGTGTTCCAGCGCCTGCTGCGGGAAGACCCGGAGCTGCGCAAGAAGGCCTACACGGTGCAGGCCGACCTGTGGCTGAGCGCAGACGGCGAGGTGACGCGCGTGGAGCTGGCCAAGTCCAGCGGCGACGCCGACACCGACGCCCAGGTGCTGGCCGCATTGCGTGCCACACCGCGGCTGAAGGAACGCACACCCACCTCAATGACCCTGCCGGTACGCCTGTCCCTCAAGGGCCGGCGCCCGGATTGATCGAACCCTTTTTTGCAGTTTTCTACAGGAGTTGTGTGCAGATGATTTCCCACGTGAATCGATTGACCCTGGCGGTCGGCATGGTCATCGCGACCCTGGTCGGCCAGGCGACGGCCGCCGCCGCGCCTTCGGAAAACGCCACGATCAACCTGATCCGCCTGCTGGTGCAGCAAGGTGTGCTCAAGCAGGAACAGGCCGACGGGCTGATCGCCCAGGCTGAAAAAGAGGCTCAGCAGGCACGTCAGGCCAGCACCGCCACGGCAGTAGCGGCAGGTCCAACTGCGGCCCCCGGCGATGTGCGGGTGCAGTACGTGCCGGCAGCGGTGCGCGACCAGATTCGCGACCAGGTCAAGGCCGAGGTCATGGCCACCGCCAAGCAGGAAAACTGGGCCCAGCCCAACACGTTCCCGGAGTGGGTCTCGCGCATCAGCTTCGACGGCGATATTCGCCTGCGGGATGAGTCGCGCTATTTCTCGGGCAACAACAGCAATGAAATCGTCGATTACGCCAAGCTCAACGACAGCGGCCCCTACGACGTGAACAAGAACACCAACACCCAATTGCCGCCGCTGCTCAACACCCGCGAAGACCGCGAGAACCTGTTCCGCCTGCGCGCCCGCCTGGGCATGAAAGCCGTGATCTCGCCGGAATGGACCGCCGGCATCCGCCTCGGCACCGGCAACGACAACAACCCGGTGTCCACCACCCAGACCCTGGGCGGCGGCTTCGGCAAGAAAGACATCTGGCTCGACCAGGGCTACCTCACCTGGAAGACCACCGACTACATGACCCTGACCGCCGGACGTTTTGCCAACCCGTTCTATTCCACCGACATGATGTATTCCGGCGACCTCAACTTCGACGGTGTGGCGGCGATCTTCAACCACAAGCTCAACAGCGACTGGGGCCTGTTCGGCACCCTCGGCGCGTTCCCGGTGGAGTACAGCCCCGACACCGCCACCACCAACGGCTTCGACAAGGACGAGAGCGAAAACAAATGGCTGTTCGGCGGGCAGATCGGCGCCGACTGGAAGATCAACCGCAGCAACAGCCTGAAGGGCTCGATGGCCTACTACCACTTCGGCGATATCCAGGGCGAACGCTCCAGCCCTTGCTCGCCGTGGGCCGGCCAGCCGGCGTGCGATACCGATGGCACGCGCCTGGCCTTCATGCAGAAGGGCAACAGCGTGTTCCTGCTGCGAGACATCACCCCCAACCCGGCAACGCCTGGCCTGACCCCGCAACCGCAATTCGTCGGCCTGGCCTCCAAGTTCAATGTGCTGGACCTCAACCTGGCCTGGGACAGCGAGCTGCCGGAAGACCTCAAGCTGCGCAGCCAGACCAACTTCATCCACAACCTGGCCTACGACAAGGGCGAGATGCTCAAGCGCAGCGAAGGCCAGATCGTCAACAACCTCAACCGCGACGGCCAGTTTGAAAGTGGCGGCAATGCGCTGCTGGTGCAGTTCACCCTCGGCAGTGCGCTGGAGATGCGCAAGAAGGGCGATTGGAACGTGCTGGCCGGCTACAAATACATCCAGCCGGATGCCTTGCCGGACGGCTTCAACGACTCCTCGTTCCACCTCGGCGGCACCAACGCCAAGGGCTATTTCATCGGCGCCAACTACGGCCTCGACAAGAACATCTACGCCAGTGCCCGTTGGCTCAGCGCCTCCGAAGTCTATGGCGCGCCGTTTGAAGTGGATGTCATGCAACTGGAACTCAACACGCGCTTCTGATGCGCCGGAGAAAGCTCATGAACACGCGAATTTGCGGCCTGCTTCTACTGCTCGTTACCACCGGCGCTTCGGCTGAAGGCATGGAGGAGCGCCTGCGCACTCAGCTGCGCAGCACCACCCAGCAGTTGCAGGCGCTGCAAAGCGAGCAGGCCCAGGCCAGTGCCGCACGCATCGCCGCCGAAACCCAGGCCAAGCAGGCCCAGGCGCAGGTCAAGCAACTGACCGCCGAACTGGAAAAGACCCGTGGCGTGGCCGAGCAACTGGTGGGCCAGCAACAGAGCCTGCACAGCCAGGCCCAGGCCCAGGTGGCCGCGAGCAATGAGCAGGTGGGCAAGTTCAAGAAAGCCTATGAAGACTTGCTGGTAATCGCCCGGGGCAAAGAAACCGAGCGCGCACGCTTGCAGGCGCAACTCACGGAACGTGACACACAAGTGCAGCAATGTTCAGTCAAGAATCAACAGATGTACGACGTGGCCCAGCAGTTGCTGACGGCCTACGAAAAAATCGACGTGGCCGACGTGATGAGCATCCGCCAACCGTTCGCCAGCAGCACCCGGGTCAAGTTCGAGGAACTCGCCCAGGGTTTTGGTGACGGCCTTTACCTTAATCGGTTCGATGCTCCACAGACCGTCACTAATCATTGATCGACAAGGAAGATACCCCTATGAGCGACGTACAACTGATCACCAGCGTGACCCCGCAAGCCTTGACCGAGCTGCTGCAGGAAGCCGGCTACCGGGTCAACCAGACCGAGCAGAACGGCATCGTGCAATTGCTCAGCGCAAGCCAGGGCATTGGCTTCGCCGTGCGTTTCGGCAACCCGGCGGCAGAGCAGGGCAGCTACGTGGACTTCACCTACAGCTGCGCGCTGCGGGTGCAGGGCGAATTGCCCGAGGGGCTGGCCCAGGTCTGGAACGCTTCCCGACGTTTTGCGCGGTTGTCGTTGCAGGGTGAGTTCCTGCTGATGGAGATGGACGTGGTGGCCGCCGGCGTGGGTGCGCCGTACTTGCGCAATCAGCTGGAATTGTGGGACCGCCTGCTGCAGGAATTCATCGTCTACCTGCGTGAATACAGCCAGCAAGCCGCCCAGCTCCAGGCCGGGTCCGCGCCTGCTGTCGACGCGCGCGAAGAGGCGCCTGCCCTGTGAAGAAACCAACCCTGGTGGTCGGCGCTGGCGCCCTGGTGGTGCTGGCGGTCGCGGTGGGGTTGAGCCTGCGGCCGGGCAGTGACCCGGTCGCAGCCCAGCAGCCGGCGCCGGTGGCCGTGAAGGACGGGCCGGCGGTGGCGCGCCTGGGCAACCAGCAGATCGACCTCGCCGAACTCAAGTCGGTGTTGGCCGCCTTGCCGGTGGAAACCCGCGAGCAACTGCGTGGCAACCGCGGCGCCCTGGAAACCTGGCTGCGTTCGCGCCTGGCGCAAAAGGCCGTGCTTGAACAGGCCGATGCCCAGGGCTGGCGGCAGCGCCCGGAGGTGGAGCAACAGACCCGCGCCGCCACCGAGCAGATCGTGTTTCGCGACTACATGTTGTCCGTCAGCCAGGTGCCGACGGATTACCCCAGCGCCGCCGAATTGCAGCAAGCCTATGACAGCGGCAAGGCACAATGGGTGACGCCGCCGTTGTACCAGGTCAGCCAGATTTTCCTGGCCGTGAGCGACCCGCAAACCATCGACAATGTGCGCCGCCAGGCCCAGGAGTTGAGCCGCAAGGCGCAGGCCTCGCCAGGCGAATTTTCCGCCCTGGCCAGCCAGTATTCCCAGGACCCCGACAGCGCCCGGCGCGGTGGCGATTCCGGGATGCAGCCGTTGCAGCAATTGGTGCCTGAAATGCGCGGTGTGGTGGCGCGGCTCAAGACGGGCGGGGTGTCGGAGCCGGTGCAGAGTGCGGCGGGTTTTCACGTGCTCAAACTCACTGGGCAACAACCGGCGCGCACCGCCACGCTGGATGAACTGCGGGGCCGCTTGACCGAGGCCTTGCGTGCGCAACGCCAGGAGCAGATTGCCAAGGCCTACCTGGAAGGCATGCTCAATACCGCGACCTTGAGTATCGATGGCGCCGAGCTGAACAAGGTGCTGGAGTAAAAAACCGTATCGCCGCATTGGATGCACAGTACCCACAAGACAGGGAGTCTCCCATGGTATTTGTTGAACCGGCTGTACCCCACGGCGTCGCGCCTTATCGTGCGTCGACCGAATCCCGCGAGGCCTGGCTGGCCCTGGCGGCCGCCATCGAGCCCGAGGTGGCGCAGTATTTCCTGATCAGCGCCCGCTGTGGGTGTTTCATGCAGGCGGCTCGCAGCCTCAATATCAAGGCCACGCAGTTGCGCAAGCGCCTGGCGCAGCTGGAAGAGCAACTGCGGCGTTCGCTGTTCAGCTATCAGGGCAATGTCCTGGCCCTGAGTCGTGAAGGGCAGCAGTTGCAGGCGCAGTTGATTGCCCTGGCGCATGAGCGACGCTTGCCGGTGCTGGAGCAACCGTTGATTCGGCTGGCGGTTGCCGAGTCGATCCTGCATGACATTCTGGGGCGGGACCTGATTGCCCTGTTGCGGCGCAATGCGAGTGTGCGGTTGGAGATCATTTCCATCGACAGCGAGTTGGGGTTGCAGGCGCTGGATGCGGATGTGGTGGTGTGGTTGTCGGGGATGGATTCGCCGGGGGCGGGGCCGAGTTTTGCCATTGGGGCGCCGGAGGTGTTGGCGCGTTTGGATTATTCGCCGCATATTGCCAAGCGGTATTCGCGGTTGGCAGTGCGGCCGGACAGTATTGAAGACCTTGCGGATTATATGTTGGTGCAGTGGCAGCCGGACCGGCAGGTGGAGGCGCTGCGGCCGTGGAATAGCCTGGTGGAGCAGCGGCTGGCGGGGGTAGTGCGGGTGGAAGCGTATCCGCTGATGCTGGAGATGATTCGGTGCAGTGCGTGTATTGGGTTGTTGCCGCGGTACATGAGTTGTTTTGATCGTGGGTTGACGGCGTTGGATGGGGTATTTCTGGAGGGGATGCAGCGGCAGGTCTGGATGGGGGTGAGTGCTGATGTGCGGCATCCGCTGGAGGTGGGGTGGGTGGTGGAGATGATTCGGAATACGTTTCTTGAGCGGGGGGAGTGGTTTGATTGATGGATTGATTGATTGATTGATTGAGTACATATCCGTTGCT
>NZ_JACARZ010000153.1:0-3992 GCF_013386315.1 Pseudomonas sp. P7779
GCTGACGCTGCCCGCCAGACAGTTCAAACGGATACGCCAGTCGCAAGCGCTCAGGGTCGGGCAAGCCGACATAACCGAGCAAATCCACCACCCGCTGACGCCGCACCCGTGCCGCCGCCACGCCATGGGCGCGCAGGGTTTCATCGATCTGTTGGCCCACCCGCAACAGTGGGTTGAGGGCGCTCATGGGCTCCTGGAATACCATGCTGATATCCCGCCCGCGCAGTTGGCGCATGGCCTCTTCGCTGCGATCGGCCAGGTCTTCGTCGCGAAACACCAGGCGCCCGCTTTCCACCTTCAGCGGGGCCGGCAACTGGCGCAGCAAAGCCTTGGCCAGCATTGACTTGCCGGAACCGGATTCACCCACCACACACAAGCATTCGCCACGGTTCAGTTGCAGCGACAGGTCATACAGCGCATGGCTGCGGTCCGCACCGGCCGGCAAGGCGATACGCAAATGTTCAACACTCAACAACGTCATAGCGACCTCCCGGGCTCAAAGGCCACACGCAAACCTTCACCGACTCGATTGACCGCCAGCACGCACAGCACAATCGCCAACCCCGGCAGAAAGCTCATCCACCAGGCGTCCCGCAGCAAGCCACGGGAGGCATTGATCATGTAGCCCCAGCTCATGGCTTCCGGGTCGCTCAAGCCGAGAAACGCCAGGGCCGCTTCGGTGAGGATCGCCGTGGCCATGACAAAGGTCATGGTCACCAGCAGCGGCGCCAGGGCGTTGGGCAGGATCTGCTGGGCGATGATCCCCAGCGGCGACTGCCCCAGCACCCGCGCGGCCTGCACGAATTCGCGCTGGCGCAGGGTCAGGAACTCACTGCGCACCAACCGCGCCACCGCCGGCCACGCTACGAGTGCGATGGCCAGCACGATGGAGAACAGGGACGGCTCAAGGATCGCCACCAGGATCACCGCCAGTACCAGTTGCGGAATGATCTGGAAGAACTCGGCAATGCGCATCAGCACACCGTCGAGCCAGCCACCGAAATAGCCGGCGACCGCGCCGACCAGCAGGCCCACCACCAGGGTCGCCAGGCTGGCCAGCGCCCCCACGGCCAGGGACACCCGCGCGCCGTACAGCAGGCCACTGGCGAGGTCGCGACCGAGCAGGTCACTGCCCAGCCAATGGGCCGGGTCGTGGAATGGCGCGAGCATCGGCGGGCTGTTCATCTCCCATGGCGAGCTGCTGGTCAGCCAGGGGGCGGCGATCGCCAACAGCGTCAGCAGCAGCAAAAACAGCGCACCGATCAACGCCGCAGGCTGGCGCACAAAACGTCGGAAAACCAGCATCAGCCTTGCACTCCTGCACCGATACGCGGGTCGAGAAAACGACAGATCACATCGGTCAACACGTTAAAGCCCACCACTAGAATCGAGATCACCAGGAAACCGCCCATCAACACGCCGTAGTCACGCTGGGCCAGCGAGTCGTACATCAAGCGACCAATCCCCGGCCAGGAATACACCACCTCCACCAGCAACGCGCCGCTGGCCAACTGGCCCAGTTGCAAACCGGCAAAGGTCACCACCGGCAACAGCGCATTGCGCAGCACATGCACGTACAAAATCCGCCGCGGGTGCAGGCCCTTGGCGTGGGCGGTGCGCACGTATTCCTGGCCAAGGGCGTCGAGCACGGCGGCGCGGGTCAGGTGGATATACAAGGCGAGAAACAGCACGCTCAACGACACGCACGGCAGCAGCAGGTGCTTGAGCCGGTCGAGCAGGGAAAAGTCCTGTGCCACCGTTTCCATGCCAAACGCCGGCAACCAATCGAGGCTGACGGAGAACAACAGGATCAGCAGCATCGCCAGCCAGAATGGCGGCATCGCATACAGCAGCAATGCGCCGTGGGAGATCACGCCATCCAGCCAGTGACGCTTCTGTCGGGCCCGGGCGGCCAACGTCCCCAGGGTGACGCCAAGCACCGACGAGAGCAAAAATGCCGAGCCCATCAGGGCCAGTGTTGCCGGCAAGCGCTCGGCAATCAGCGACCACACCGAGGTCTGGTTGCGGTAGGAATAACCCAGGTCCAGATGGGCGATATTGCCCAGGTAGATCAGCAACTGCGTGAGCAACGGCTTGTCCAGGCCCATGGTCTGGCGCAGGTGTTCGATGAACTGCACATCGTCCACCCCCGCCTCGCCGGCCAACAGCAGCGCCGGGTCACCCGGCGCCAGGCGGATCAGTAAAAAGCCCAGCACCAGCACCGCCACAATCATTAACAGTGCCTTGAGCAGGCGACCGCTGAAATACAGCAACCCGTTCATGGTGCAAGCGCGTCGAGGTAGACGCTTTCGTAGTCTTCGTTAAGGCTGGTGGCGGTTTGCAGCAGGTTTTTCACCTCTTTGTGGAACAGTGTCGGGTAGCGCATTTCGAAGATCGGCGCGATCGGCAGGTCGGTGTTCAGCACGTTTTCCAACTGGCTATAGAGCCTGGTGCGTTCCGGGCCTTCCGGGGTGTTGGCGACCTGGGTCCACAGGGCATCGGCCTCGGGGCTGTTGTAGCCGCTGACGTTGGCAAATGGCGAAGTCTTGAGGATGTAGTCGGAGCGGTACAGGTAGGCGTTGGTCAGGTACGGGTCGCCGATCTGGAAGATGAAGTTGTAGGTCAGGTCGAAGTCCCAGTCGCTGACGCGCTGGAACCAGGTGGCGGCGTCGGACGTCACCACTTGGACCTTGAAGCCCAGCGGCTGCAGGGCTTGCTTGGTGTATTCGGCCAGGCGCTCCCAGGCACCGCCCTTCTCGCCGTTGAGCAGGCGAATCCGCACGGCGCCCACGTCCACGCCGGACTCGGCAATCAGCGCCTTGGCTTTTTTCACGTCATAGGTGTACTGCGGCAATTGCGGGTCGTGGTACGGCGAGGTGGACACGAACTGGCCGGGGGCAACCTTGCCCGAACCGAAGAAGATGTTGTCGACGATGAACTGGCGGTTGAGCGCATACAGGATCGCCTGGCGCACCTTGGGGTTGTTCAGCGGCGGCTTGCGCGTATTGATCTGCAGGAAGGCCAGGCCGGAATACAGCTCCCAGCCTTTTTCCGACGACTGCACGTCCGGCAAGGCGGTCAGGCGCTTGAGGTCGGAATAGTCGGCATCACCGCTGCGCAGCACCTGCACGTCGTTGCGCTCGAACGCCGCAGCGCGGGACGAGCCGTCCGGGATCACGTGGAAGATGATCGCATCCAGGTGTGGCAGGCCCTTTTTCCAGTAATCGGGGTTCTTTGCCAGCTTGATATAGGCGCCGCGTTTCCACTCCACAAACACAAACGGGCCGGTGCCGACAGGCTTGAGGTTATAGGGGTTGTTGCGAAAGTCAGTGTTCTCGTAGAGGTGCTTGGGCACCACAGGCCGCAGCCCGCTGCCCAGGGCCGAGAGCAACGGCGCGAAGGGTTTCTTGAGCTGGAACACCACCTGCAGCGGGTCCTTGGCGGTGATGCTGTCGACGTACTCGGTGAAGACCCCGCCCAGGCGCTTGTCCACTTCGGGGTAGAAGGTCTGGAAGCTGAACACCACNNGGTGTAGGTCAGGCCATCGGGGGAAACGGTCCAGGCCTTGGCCAATACCGGTTTGGGTTTCAGGTCGGTGTCGAAGGTCAGCAGGCCCTGGAGGATCTTGCCGCTGACGTACTGGGTGGACACGTGGCTGACCACGCCGTGCATCAGCGACGGCGGTTCGGGTTGGGCCACCAGGTTCAGCACCCCGCCGTCATGGGGTTGCGCCTGAGCGGTGCCGGCCAGCAGCACGGCGCCAAGTCCCAGGTATGAAAGGACACGGCGAAAAGATAAAGGGCGCATGGAGACTCCTTGGCTAAGGTTTTGTCAGGGATTTAGCAAGGGCTGTGCCATGGGGCGACGGGCCGCGTTTGCGGGCATCACAGGCCTTGGCAGTGATGAAAAAACCACAGTGGCCGGGACGAGTGTGGAAAAAGCAACAGCCCGCCCTCTTGAGGAATGGTTGTGCGTAGCAGCTGCCGAGCCTT
>NZ_JACARZ010000154.1:0-4279 GCF_013386315.1 Pseudomonas sp. P7779
TTCAATTTTTTAACTATGGATGGATAAAAAATGAAATCTACAAAAGCCTTTGTACTGGGCGCGGCCATGATGGCTGCCAGCTTCGTTTCGGCCTTTGCCCTGGCCGAGCAATACCCGTCGCAGAACAGCGTGCACCTGAGCGAAAAAAGCCTGGATGCAGCGATCAAGAGTGCCCTGAAATCCGGTGGCAAGGTGCAGGCCTCCGCGTCCTCGGCGCAGGTGCTGGATAAGCTCAAGGCTGCACAAAAAACCAAGACTGTCGGTGTGCAAAAGAAGGCTGCCAGCGCCGCGAAGCCTTCTGAAAGTGTGCAGATTTCGCCGGTGAGCCGGCTGGTAAAACCGGCCAAGGCGCCTGCTGCCCAGGCCGCCTTTGTACCGCTGTGCGACAGCCTCGATATTAACGTCGGCTACAGCTATGACGGTTTGCAGAGCGGCGAATCAAAGTGCTTCCACTTTAATGTGCCCGCCAAGGCCAAGGTGCAGATCTACCTCGCGGGTCAGCAGCCGGGGACCGAAATGGCCCTGACGCTGTTCCAGGACGACGGGCAGAACAACCTGACGGCACTGATCACTTCTGATAACCCGGGCAACAGCGACGAAGTCATCAGCGGCATGCTTGAAGCCGGGGACTACTACTGGTTCCTGGAAGCCAAGGTTGCCGACGGCTCAGCCTTCGACTTCGGCGCGATCGTCAACACCGCGATTGACGCCTACGAGCCCAACGACACCCCGGAAACGGCGTTCGCCTTGCCGGACCGCTTGAATTACCTGACGGGCAATCTCGACAGCCCGGATGACGTTGACTACTTCGATTTCGCCGCCGTACGCGGGCAGGGGGTCAGCCTGTTCCTCGATGATGACGACAAGGGCGTGCGCAATCAGTGGATCTTCGAGTACTTCAACGGCAGCGCCTGGGTCAACATTCCAGGTGGCTCGACGGCGACCTTCCCGAGCCGGGCGCCGGGCTTTGTCTACAAGGCGCGCGTGCGGGCCAACCCCGCTGAGGCGTGGGATGCCAAGTCCGAGTACAAGCTGACGTTCGGTTCGAGTCCGCACCTGGCGGACTTCGATGCGAAGGGCGGAACGGTGACCCGAATCCCGGCGGGCATCGCACCTCTGGCGACCCAGGCCGGTCGTCTCATGACCTGGAGAACCGAATGGAAAGACAGCACGGGTGCCCCGTTGGAGGGGGTCACTTCACAGCTCAAGGTCGACAAGCGTTTTGCTTCGGGTCCGGACTTCAACTGGACGATATTCTCGGCTGCCACCGACAGTGCCGGCAAAACATCGGGAAGCGCAGAGTTGGGCGGTTGTGTGGGTGATTACCGTGCCCAGTACTACGACAGCAGCACGGGCGTGAAGTACCTCTGGGACACCTGGTACAACGTTGGCGGCTGGCGCATCGACCTCAAGGAATTGCCGAATGTCGGTGTCGGTGGCGATAACGTTCCCTACGTGAGCCTGGGGCATATCTGCAGCCAGGACATCATTGGCCGATAACCGGCGCATAAGAGCCCTCTGAAATGTAGACGCCCCACTTAGGTGGGGCGTTTTTTATTGGCCTTTTTTGGGTTCGCGCGCCTGTGGTTCCCAATGCAGGGTGCCGAACAGGTAGTCCATCAGCGGCAGGACGATGTTGAAATTGCGTCCCTGCATCAGTTCGCGCCGGTGATGCAGGGCGTGCAGGTGGTGCATCTGGCGGATCCACGGCAGGCGGGCCACGGGGTGGTCGGGGGGCAGGTGTTCGCAGGCGTGGAAAAACTCGTAGAGCAGGTAGCCGAGGATCATGCAGCCGGCGAACAGGCCAGCGACGTTGGGGTTGAGGTGTTTGAGCAGCCACCAGGCGGGGAGGGTCACGGCCAGGCTGTGGAACAGGATGAGCCAGGCGGGGAACAGGATGACGCGCCAGTCTCGCGGGCTGTCGTAGGTCATGTGGGCGGGGGTGAAGAAGCTGTGGTGGTCGCCGGTGTGGCGGGCGTAGAACAGGCGGGCGAAGGTGTGTTTGTGATGGCCCAAGTGACGGTGGACGAGATAGATACACAGGTTGAAGAAAATCAGGGTGAGGGGGATGGCCAGCCATTCCAATAGCTGGATTTGCCGGGTGGTGGACCAGAACAGGCTGATGCAGAGCAGGCCGTAGCCGAAAACGAAACCAGCGTGGAGCCACGGGTTGTAGGAGGGGTGGATGCTGGCGCGGTAGGTGGAGCGGAAAGCCTCGGTGGGGTGAGTCATTGGGAGCGCTCGGTGTCGTTTTTGTTGGGGATGAGCGTAGTCGGGATTGGCGCATCTATCCTGCCGCCATAAAAATACTGTACATGCATACAGTTATGTCCTACATTCCATCCCAGGTGACCGGATGTCGCCGATCACCTGAGATTCAATTTTTTAACTATGGATGGATAAAAAATGAAATCGAAAAAAGCGTTCATGCTCGGAGCCGCCATCGCGGCGTCCTGCTTCGTTTCGGCCTGCGCCCTGGCCGAACAATCTCCTGCACACTTGATGCCGCAACCGTTGCAGCAAGCCGTGCAACAAGCCCTCAAGAGTGGCGGCAACGTCACGGCGCAGAAGGCGTCGGCTGCCTTCCTGGACAAAATCAAAACCTCGCAGCAGCTGAAAAAGCCGGTGCAGGCTGCCAAGGCCTTGAGCGGGGTTGTGGTCGCCGAACCTGTACAGGCAGATAGCGCCAAGGTGGATGCCCAGGCCGTGGCGGCCCAGGCGTTCACGCCGCTGTGCCAGACCCTCGGTATCAACCAGATGTATAACCTGGACGGTGTGCAAACCGGCAACGACGTCTGCTACCACTTCAACGTGCCCCAAAAGGCACGGGCGACAGTGATGCTGGTAGGGCAGAGTGCTGCCACCAACATGTCCCTGACCCTGTTCCAGGACGACGGCCAGAACAACATCACTTCTCTCGGCACGTCGGATAACCCGGGCAATGCCAACGAGGTGTTGGCTGGCGTACTGCCACCTGGCGACTACTACTGGTTCATGCATGCCAATTCGGCTGACGGTTCGCCGTTCAGTTTCGGCGTGGATATCAACATGACGATTGACGATTTCGAGCCTAACGACAGTTTCGAAACGGCTTATCAACTGCCGGATACCCTGAACTACGTCACGGGTAACTCCGACACGGCGACCGATGAAGACTACTTCTCCTTCAAGGCCCTGCGCGGGCAGAAGGTCAGTGCCTATTTCGACGGTGTGAACGAGAGCGATCGGGGCCAGTGGATTTCCGAGTATTTTGACGGCGTCAAATGGATCCCGATCAGCCCCAAGGCGAAAATCACCTGGCCAACGCCATCGGTTAATGGCGTGGTGAACGTACGGGTGCGGCCTAACCCGGCCGCAACCTGGAAGGCTACGGCGCGCTACAAGCTGTCGCTGGGCTCCACACCCGAGGTGTTGAGCCACAGTGTGCAAGGTGACAACGTGGTGCGGATCCCGGCTTCGGCCAATGACTACGACCCGTTCATGACCACCCAGGCGGCACGTGACTTGAGCTGGGCCGTGACCTGGGCCGACAGCACCGGTAAACGCCTGCAGGGATTGACCCCGTATCTGCAACTCGACAAGCACGTCAACCGTAATACCTACCTGCCGGTGTACATCCCTTACTACGGTTCGGTAACCGGCGTGTCGGGCGCGGCATCCGGTACGGTCAACCTGGGCAACTGCGCGGGTGAGGCGACTGTCAGGTATGTGTCCTACGACTCGGGTTACAAAAATACCTGGGAGACCAACTACAACTTCGCCGTTTGGCGCCTGCGCATCGAGGAGTACCCGGATGTCGGCGTGGGTGGCGACGCTACCCCGGTGAGCATGGCTCATATCTGCAGCCAGCGCGTGATCTCCAGTGAACGGTGATCAACCCTCCGCTTGATCCGTAACCCCGGCGCCAACTCTTCGGGTTGGCGCCCCCAGCAACCCTTCAAACTGCGCCTGAACCCGCCCTTCGTCGCAGTGCGCCACATTAAACCGCATGAAATCCCGCAACCCCGGCTCATACCCGAACAACGCCCCCGGCGCCAACACCATCCCGCGTTTCAACCCGGCTTCAGCCAGCCGCTCACCATTTACCCCCGCCGGCAACCGCGCCCAGATAAACATCCCCCCCTCAAACCCCATCGGCAATTCACACCCCCAACGCCGCAGCCACTGCTCAACCCGCCCCCCAGCCTCCAGCAGCCGCTGAACCATGCGCTTGCGATGCCGGGCATACCCACCCTCACTCAGCAGCCGATACACAATCTGTTCGAACGGCTCCGACGTT
>NZ_JACARZ010000155.1:0-5144 GCF_013386315.1 Pseudomonas sp. P7779
CTAAATAACGGATATGTACCGCGACCCACCCCCCCGCAACTCCCTGGTGAAATAACGGCTCGGTACCTCACCCAACACACGCTTGAACACCGTGGCAAACGCACTCGGGCTGCTATACCCCAGATCCAGCGCCACCCTGGTCACCGGTTCCCCATTGCCCAGCCGCACAATCGCCGCCAGCAAACAGGCTTGCTGGCGCCATTGCAGGTAACTGATCCCCGTGGCCTGGCGGAACTGGCGGGTAAAAGTCCGGCGGCTCATACCCGCGCCGAGGGCCATGGCATCAATGCCGATTTCCAACGAAGGCCCGGCCAGGAACTCTTCGCAGGCCTTCGCCAATCGAGGCTCGGCCGGCAACGGCGCACACAGCGGTAGCACCGGCATCCGGGCGATCTCGTGCAGCAGCAAGCCCATCAAATAGCTGTCGCGGCCACCCATCGCGTAACGCGCAGGTACCTCGACGGCCTTCTCCAGCAACTGCCCAAGCAGCGGCGACACATCCAGCACCTGGCACTGTTGCGGCAACTCCAGCTGCCGCGCCGCCTGCGGGCGAATGTAGGTGTTGAGCATCGTCACCGGCCCGCGCATCAGCATGGCGTGGGACACATGCGGCGGCACCCAGATCGCGCGGCGGGGCGGCACCACCCAGTTACCGATGGCACTGTAGACGGTAATGACACCCTGGCTGGCATAGGCCAACTGGCCTCGCGGGTGCGCGTGGGCGGGGAACAGCTCGCCGTCGGCATAGTCGATGGCGGTCACGACCACGTCGCGCGGGGTGTTTTCGTAGGGATGAATATCGGGCATGGCCTGATTCTAGCCTTTGTTGACCCACAATCGCAGGCGGGCCATCGCGGTTTACGAAAAAATCTGTCGGATGCACGGCCTCCTGTCGTGCCACCGAGTCAATGGACCCGTCACGATGAAGCAAAAACACCTGTTACTGGCCGTCCTGGTGACGGCTGTGTGGGGACTCAATTTCCCCATTACCAAACTCGGCCTGGCCGAGATCAACCCGCTGTTGCTGACGGCCCTGCGGTTCACCCTGGCGGCGTTGCCCTGGGTGTTTCTGGTGCGCCGGCCCCAGGTCGCGGTGAAGTGGCTGGCGGCCTATGGCTTGATATTCGGGGTGGCGATGTGGGCCTTGATCAACCTCGGGATCGCCATGGGCGTGCCGCCCGGCAGCGCGTCGTTGCTGATCCAGTTCAGCGCATTTTTCACCATGGGCTGGGGCGTGCTGCTGTTTCGGGAAAGCCTTTCCCTGGCGCAATTGATCAGTGTGCTGCTGGCGGCCGTGGGGTTGGCAGGCATGCTGCTGGGCGTGGTGGGGACGGCCACGCTGCTGGGGTTTGCCCTGGTGCTGTTCAGTGCCCTGGCCTGGAGCATCGGCAATATCATCATCAAGGTCTCCGGGGTGCGGGAGATCTTTGCCTTCGTAGTCTGGGCCAGCCTGTTTGCGCCGTTGCCGCTGGTGCTGTTGACGTGGCTGCTGGATGGCTCGCAAGCCTTTATCGCTTTGCCTGCTCAACTGAACGGCGTGGCGTTGTTCTCGCTGGCGTTCCAGGTGTATGGCGCGACGCACTTCTGTTACTGGGGCTGGAACCTGCTGTTGCGCGAGTACCCGGTTTCCCGGGTGGCGCCCCTGTCACTGCTGATCCCGGTGTTCGGCATCGTCAGTTCAATGCTGATCCTGGGTGAGCGCCCCGGGGTTTCGCAGTGGCAGGCCATGGGCTTGATCCTCTTGGCCCTGATCGTCGGCCTGAAGAAGGGGCGCCCGTTGTGGGTCAGGCAGGACGGTCACGCTTGAGCAGGCCATACAGCGCGCTGTCCGAGATCTCGTCGCCGACCACCCAGCGCTCGCGCAGCAAGCCTTCGCGGACGAAACCCAGGCGCTCAAGCAGCTTCGCGGAGCCCAGGTTGCGTGGGTCAATGTCGGCTTCAAGGCGGCGCAGCCCGGCGGTGTTGAACCCATGGTCGATCACGGCGCGGGCGGCTTCGCTCATGTAGCCCTTGCCCCAATACTGGCGGCCCAGGGTAAAGCCGATTTCAGCGCGGCGGCATTGCTCGTCGACATTGAACAGGTCGCAACTGCCGATCACCTCGCCGGTGGCCAGCAACTCCACCATGCACACCAGGTCTTCACCGGCAATCGATGCCTCCATCAATTGGCCGAAGCGTTCAACGGCTTGCTCGGCGCGGGTCATGGTGGGAAAGGAAAAGTAGCGCATGGCCTCGGGGTCGGACCAAATGGCAAACAGCGCGCGCCAGTCATCCTGATGGGGAGGGCGCAGGCCCAGGCGTTCGGTGGTGAGAAGTACGGGGGCGAAAAAGGGCAGGGTCATCATGTGCTCGTCCGTGAAGATCACGGGCGCAATCCTGCCGGGATTACGGGCGTTATACAAGCATCAGGAACAGGCCGTATCGTCCAGCGCCTGGGCCGGCAGCGCGCCGGTGGTCTTGATGGTTTTGGTGACGATATAGGTGAAGTAGCGCTCGATGGCCAGGTCTTCCATCAGCAGTTGATCGATGAAACGCTGGTACTGGTCGATGTCGGCTGCGCGGATCATTGCGATGTAGTCCACGCCGCCGCCGGTGGCGTAGCAGAACTCCACGTCGGGGGCGTCGCTCATGCGTTGTTCGAAGCGGCGCATGTCCTGGGCGGTGTGCCGGGCGAGGGTGATTTCCACCAGCAGTTGCTGACTCTTGAACACCTGATTCCAGTCGATCACCGCGCGGTAGCCCTTGACCAGGCCGGCACTTTCCAGCTTGCGCACGCGCTCCCAGGCGGGCGTTACCGAAAGGTTGATGGCCTCGGCCAGGCTCGATTTGGTGATGCGCCCGTCCTCGGAGAGGATACGCAGGATTTTCAGGTCGTAGCGGTCAAGCTTGTGCATCGGCAACGAACTCCAAAGGCGCACGGACCCTGTAGGAGCGAGCTTGCTCGCGATGAGCCTGAGGACGACGCGTTAATTCAGGATTAGCACGTTATCGTTCACGACCATCGCGAGCAAGCTTGCTCCTAAGGGAAACTCATCAGCCCAACACTTCCCCGGCCACCTGGTCGATCGCGCCTTTGGTGATGTCGACGATCAGGTCTGCCTCCGCCCTGGTCAAAATCAGCGGCGGCGCAAAGCCGAGGATGTCGCCGTGTGGCATGGCCCGGGCGATCATCCCGCGTTCCAGGCAGGCCGCCGAGACTTTGGGGCCGACCTTGAGCGCAGGATCAAACGGCGTGCGTTGCTCACGGTCGGCCATGAATTCCACGGCGGCGAGCAGGCCGTCGCCGCGTACTTCGCCCACCAGCGGGTGACCTTCGAGGGTTTCCCGCAGGCGACGGTTCAGGTACCCACCGACTTCGTCGGCGTTCGCCGTGAGGTTCTCCCGTTCCAGGATATCCAGGTTTGCCAGCGCCGCCGCGGCGCAGATCGGGTGCCCGGAGTAGGTCCAGCCGTGGCCCATGGCGCCTTCGTGGGTCGAGGCCTTTTCAATCACGTCCCACACCTTCTCACCGATGATCACCGCTGACAGCGGGGCATAGGCGCTGGTCAGGCCCTTGGCCGTGGTGATCAGGTCCGGGCGCATGCCGTAGCGCTGGCTGCCCATTTTCGAGCCCAGCCGGCCGAACGCGCAGACCACTTCGTCAGCGATCAACAACACATCGTACTTGTTCAGTACCGCCTGGATCGCCGCCCAGTAACCGGCCGGGGGCACCACGATGCCACCGGTGCCCATTACCGGTTCGCCAATGAACGCCGCGACCGTGTCCGGGCCTTCGGCGAGGATCATTTTTTCCAGCTCATCGGCGCAGTGACGCACGAACGCAGCCTCGTCCATGCCCGCCGGTGCCTTGCGGTACCAGTGCGGGCAAATGGTGTGCTGGATGCCTTTTTCCGGCAGGTCGAAATGCTGATGGAAGGCGGCGAGGCCCGTGAGGCTGCCGGTCATGATGCCTGAGCCGTGATAGCCGCGATCGCGGGAGATGATTTTCTTCTTCTGCGGACGGCCCAGTACGTTGTTGTAGTAACGCACCAGCTTGATCTGGGTTTCGTTGGCGTCTGAGCCGGACAGGCCGTAGTAGACCTTTTTCATGCCTTCGGGCGCCCAGTCCATGATGCGGCTCGACAGCTCGATGATTGCCTCGGTCGAGTGACCGACATAGGTGTGGTAGTAGGCCAGCTCCTTGGCTTGCTTGTAAATGGCGTCGGCAACTTCGGTGCGGCCATAGCCGATGTTCACACAGTACAGGCCGGCAAACGCATCGATGAATTCGCGGCCTTCCTGGTCGCGAATGCGGATGCCCGAGGCGCTCTTGATGATGCGGCCCTTGAGTGCGCCGCTGGCGTGATCATGGGCGTGGGTGGACGGGTGCATGAAGTGCGCGCGGTCTTGTTCGAACAGGCTGTTGAATGCTTGGCTCATAGTTGCTCTCCTTGGAATTGGCCTTGGTGATGCAGGCAAAAGTATTTGGTTTCGACAAAGGCTTCGAAGCCCTCGGCGGCGCCTTCACGGCCCAGGCCCGAGGCTTTCATGCCGCCGAAGGGAATCGGGTGACCGGTGAATTTCACCCCGTTGACCGCGATCATGGCGTGGTCGAGGCGGCGGATCAGCGGGTAGATCAGGTCCAGGCGGTTGGAACAAATGTAGGCGGCCAGGCCGTACTCGGTGTCGTTGGCCATTTCGATGGCCTGGTCAATCGAGTCGAACGGCAGCACCCCGGCAATCGGCGCGAAGTTTTCTTCGCGGTAGATGCGCATTTGTGGGGTCACGTCGGCGAGTACCGTTGGCTGGTAAAACAGCCCGCCCAGGGCGTGGCCTTCGCAGCCCACCAGGCGTTGCGCGCCCAGCTCCAGGGCGTCGGCCACGCGTTCGGCGGTGACGTCGAAGGCGGCCTGGTGCATCAACGGGCCGATGTCGACGCTTTGCTCTTGCCCGTCGACCAATGCCGGGCCGACCCGCAACTCACGCACGGCGGCAGCGAAGCGGCTGAGGAATTCGGAGTAGATCGAACGGTCGACCATGATCCGGTTGGCCGCGCAGCAGTCCTGGCCGGAGGTCTGGAACTTGGCCTCGACCGCGACTCTCACTGCCAGCTCAAGGTTGGCGTCGGCGCAGACAATAAATGGCGCGTTGCCGCCCAGTTCCAG
>NZ_JACARZ010000156.1:0-416 GCF_013386315.1 Pseudomonas sp. P7779
GTGTCGGCTGGCTGTTTGCCTATAACTTCTACACCTGCGTGTACACGGCGATCCAGGACGTGGTCGAGCCGCGCCTGCGGGCGACGGCGATGGCATTGTTCTTCGCCGGCTTGTATTTGCTGGGCGGGGGCATGGGGCCGATTGTGGTGGGCGGGTTGTCGGGTCATGTGGCGCGTTCGGCGATGTATGCCGACGGTGCCCAGCAGATGACTGAGGCTTACAAGGCGGTGGGACTGCATGACGCCATGTACCTGATTCCGGTGGCGCTGTTTTTGACCATGCTGTTTCTGTTCCAGGCGTCCCGCAGTTTTGTGCGCGATGCCCAGCGGATGAAGGATGGGTTGGGGGTGGCGGAGGTGCCGGCCAGGGCGGTTACTGCCTGAGATCGAGGTGACGCCTTTGCGAGCAAGCCCGCT
>NZ_JACARZ010000156.1:440-898 GCF_013386315.1 Pseudomonas sp. P7779
CGGGCTTGCTCGCGAAGAGGTCATCAATAACAACGATGTCTACAGTGAATAAAAAAGGCCCGCATTGCGCGGGCCTTTTTGTTTGTCAGGGTAGGGCGGCGAAGTTAGCCCGCGACCAACACCCGAATCGCTTCCAGTCGCAGCGCCGCCTTGTCGAGCATCGCCAGGCCTTGCTCGCGCTGTTGGCGCAGGGCAACCAGTTCGCTGTCGCGCACGGTCGGGTTGACCGCTTGCAACGCGGTCAGGCGCGCCAGTTCTTCGTCGGTATCCGCCGCCAGGCGCCGTTGAGCCTCGGCCACACGCTCGGCGTGACGCGGGGCGATCTTCTCTTCACCGGCGTTGATCCGCGGCGTCAGCTGGTCGCGCTGGGCCTGCACGAACTTGTTGGCGCTGGCCCGCGGCACGCTTTCCAGCTGGTCATTCAAGGTCAGGAACGACACGCGGCCCGACAGGTCATT
>NZ_JACARZ010000157.1:0-7345 GCF_013386315.1 Pseudomonas sp. P7779
AGAGCGTTTTGCTTACTTTTGCGCTCTTCAAAAGTGAGCCGCTGTAAGAGCGGAACCATAAGCCGCCGTTACCGCAGCAACGGATATGCCCCCCAATCAAACCAGATGCAGATGGTTATCCCAAAGCCCCGCCGGCAACTCCAGCGGCTTGCCCACCAACGGCACCTGCCGACAATCATAAAACCGGCAACGCCCCTGCCCGGAAGTCACCACAAAGCCGTCAGCCACCGCACCCACCCCGGCACAATCCGGCAACGGCCCGTCCAGCAGCAACTGCGCGCTGTCCATGTTCCAGATAAAGAATCGATTCCCCCGTGGCGCCGTCAACGCCACCAGCCGCAACTCGCTGTGCACCGCCACACTGGCCGTGTAATGCCCCATGGCCTGCAACTGCTCATCCGCCACCGGAAACGCCACAAACGCCTGCCCCGGCCGCTTGATCGCCAGCAGCTCCGAACGCTCATGTGACGCCCCCATGAACTGCTGCCCCGCGAGGATCGTCCCGTCGCTGGCAATCCCCATATGCCGCACACTGTTCATCTGCTGGCCCAGGGTCTCCTTGCTCAACAGCGTCCCGTCGCGCTTCATCAGGACCAGGCTCGGCTCCATGGCATTCAGGTTCATCTCCACCCGGCTCTCAGCCTCAGTGCGAATCCCGCCGTTAGCCACCACCAGCGTCTCGCCATCAGGCATCCACGACACCTGGTGCGGCCCGATGCCATGGGTGGAAATCTCCCCGGTGTGCACCAGCCGTTCACCCTCGAACCGGTACACCCCCAGCAAACCGCGACCCGGGTCAGACGTGTCGTTCTCTGTGGCATACAACCACTCGCCATCCTTGTGCACCACCGCATGCCCGTAAAAGTGGCGATTGGCCTTGGAGGTGATGGTTTGCAGCAGCGCCCCGTCCCGCAAGTCGATCAGGTAACTCTCGGTGCCCGGCCGGCGGGCGACAAACAGCGCAATCGGCAGCGTCGGGTGGTTGATGATGTCGTGGCAGCGCTGGCCGACCTCGGTGGCAAATACCTGTTTGCCGTCCAGGCGAAAGCCGACGGCGTAGTGCCTGCCATCACTGTCATCCCGCGCCGAGAGCAGCAGCGGGCTTTTGCCCTTCTGCTTGAACAGCGTCCAGCCGCCCAAAGTGATCGCACTGAGCAGCACGCTGCCGAGGGCCAAAGCCTGTCGCCTGAGCATCATCAGTCACCGTCGTTGGCGTTAAAGCCCAGTTGGATGCCCAGCGCCTTGGCCAGCTCGCCTTCGTGCAGGCGGTGGACGACGTTGAGGCTGTCGTAGATATCGTTGAGTTGCTGGCGCCCGGCATCGTCGGCCAGCATTTCATTCAGCGTACGCTGGTTGCTGGCGAAGAGTTTCAGGGAGGCGGCATACGCGGCGTCGATCTTGTCAGCCAATGGCTTTTGATCGGCAGGCAACAGGCCGCGCAGGCCTTTGTTGTCGACGCCGACCCAGACGGTCTGGGCGGCAGCCAGGCTGGCTTCCAGGCTTTGCAGGGACGACTGGCTGCGCCACGCATCGGCCTGGAACGGTTGCGGGATGCCCTTGGTCTGGCGGCCCATCGGGGTGCCGAGTTTTTTCTTCAGGGTGTCCAGCGCAGTCACTTGAACCCGCAGCAGGTCGGCGATGGCTTCGTGGGAATCGGCGTAGCGCTGGTTAGGAAACTTGGTCATCTGCGCCAGCATGCCGTCGGTGCTGTTCCAGCTCGACAGGATCTCTTCGGCCAGTAGTTTCTGGCGCTCGCCGATGGCTACCAGCAACGGGCAGTAGCGGGCTTTTTGCGTCTCGTCCGCCAGATCGGTCTTGGCGTCGTAGAGGATGTATTCGTAGGCCGACAGGCCCTGCACCACGACGCTGGATTTGGCCAGGGCGGCGGCGTCGATCTGTGGTTGGGCGGTCACCAGTTGCTCGACTTGACGACCCACCAGGTTTTTCTTGTCCGGCCAGAACTGCACCTGCCACGAGCGGTTGCCCTCGGCCAGCGGGCCGATCAGCAGCGGTTGCAACTCGGCCCAGGCCTTTTGCGCGTGCAGGAAGTCGGCGCGGGCGGTCTCCAGGCTTTCCTTGCCCTGGCAGTAGGCCAGGGCGCTGACGGCCAGTTGGCGGTCGGCTTCAACCCAGCGGCTGTAGGTCGGCAGGATCACTTGCTTGGCGATGGCCGCCGAGGTCACCGCTTGCGGGTCCTGGGGCGAGCACGCACCGAGGGCGAGGGCGGCCAGGCTGGTGAACAACAACTTGGGACGGAACATGTCGAGCTCCCTTCTGTAATTAGGACAAAGCTTATAAAGAATTCAGAAATGCCAGCAACGCGGCGCGCTGCTCGGCATTGAACGACAACACATGCTGCTGCGCCGCCTGGGCTTCACCGCCGTGCCACAGCACGGCCTCCATCAGGTTGCGGGCGCGGCCGTCATGCAAGAACTGGGTGTGGCCACTGACGGCTTGCGTCAGGCCAATGCCCCACAACGGCGGCGTGCGCCAGTCGCGGCCACTGGCTTTGAATTCGCTGCGGTTGTCGGCGAGGCCGTCGCCCATGTCGTGCAGCAGCAAGTCGCTGTAGGGGCGAATCACCTGGTTAGCCAATTCAGGTTCGGCGGCGGTGGGCGCCGTGGTGAATTGCGTGGTGTGGCAGCCCTGGCAACCGGCCTGGTAGAACAGGTTTTTCCCGGCCAGCACTTGCGGTGCGTTGACGTCGCGGCGGGCGGGGACGGCCAGGTTGCGGGTGTAGAACAGCACCAGGCGCAGGATGTTGTCGCTGACCTCAGGCTCGCCATCCGGGCCATTGCCGTTGGGCGCCTGTTTGCAGGCCACTTGTGCATCGGTGCAGTCATCGAACGGTCTCAGGGAGGTGGTCAGGCCCATATCACCAGAGAACGCGTGAACATTTTGTTGATTGAGGTTCGGTTGCCCGGCTTTCCAGCCAAATCGACCGAGTACGGTCTTGTGTTGCGCGTCGTCCCAGACCCAATTCGCCCGCCCGACAATGGCTTCCTTGTCGGCGGTTTTCGGGTCGGTGTTGCGCAGGATGTCGGCGTCGGGGATCGCTTCGAGCAGCCCCAGGCCGATCATCGGCGGTGCAACTCGCGCCGAGAAGCGCGTGTCGGGGTGCATCGGCCCATAACCGAGCTGGGTGATTTGCAGGGCCGGCTTGCGCAATTCGACCACGGTGCCGTCCTTGAAGCGGACGTTGACCGGCGTGTAGTCGACCCGCACCTTGCCCTCCGGGGCGACGCCGGGCACGGCCATGTCCTGCAATTGCCCACCGTAGACCGGCTCGGGGACTACACCCAGTTGCTCGATGACCTTCGCATAGGGCGGTGCATCGGGAATCGACAGGCGTACCAGCATCGACACCGCGTTGGGCGCATCGGGCAATGGCGGATGCCCACGGCCATCCTTGATATGGCAGTTCTGGCAGGCATTGGTATTGAACAGCGGGCCCAGCCCGTCGCGGGCAGTGGTGGTGGACGGGGCAATCACCCAGGGGCTGCGAAAGAAACTGTTGCCGACGCTGAAGTCCAGGCGCCGGGTGGGCGACAGGTTGGCCGAGGGCAGGGAGAAGGCGTTCTGGTCGGTCTTCCTCACCGTGGTCGCGCCACCGGCACGCGCTTCACCAGGCTCGGCCTTGGTGAATCGCGGGGCGTCATCGCAGGCACTCAGGCTCAAGGCCATCAACAGTGCAGACAGGCGAAGGGGCGAACGGGACATCAGTCTTCCTGAACGTAGGCTGAAAATAAGGCCGCAAAGTCTAACAGGGCAGGGCGGATTGAATAAGAGCAATTATCGTTTGGTGGTATCCGATTCATTCCCGCTAGAATGACCGCACATTTTTCTCTGGAGGTGGCCAATGCAGGCTCTCGACGCTTTGCTCAACCGTGTTTCCGTGCCGCGACTGCTGGACCCGGCACCGACCCAGGAGCAGCGCGACCTGCTGTTCGCCGCTGCCATGCGCGCGCCCGACCACGGCCAGCTGCGGCCTTGGCGCTTCCTGACGGTGGAAGGTGCGGCACGTGAGCGCATGGGCACCCTGCTGGCCGAAGCCGCCCGCCTGCAGGACGCCGACGCGCCCCAGGCCGCGATCGACAAGGCGCAGAACGGCCCGCTGCGGGCGCCGTTGGTGGTGGTGGTGATTGCCCGCCTGCAAGAACATTTCAAAGTGCCAAAATCCGAGCAGCTGCTGGCGGCGGCCTGTGCGGCTCACGGGATTCTGCTGGCGGCGTACGCCCAGGGGATCGGCGCGGTGTGGCGCACCGGTGAGTTGTCGTACTCGGCCCATGTCGCCAAAGGCCTCGGGCTGAAGGCGGATGAGGAAGTGATTGGTTTCCTCTACCTGGGCACCCCACAAAACCCGCCGCGTACCGCGCCGAAAGAAGACCTGGCGCCGTTTGTGGCGGCCTGGACGGGTCAATAAGGCACCGCAACTTTAATGTGGACGGGCTTGTGTGGGAGCGGGCTTGCTCGCGAATGCGGTGTGTCAGTCAATACATGTACCGACTGATCCACCGCGTTCGCGAGCAAGCCCGCTCCCACATTGGGTGTTCACTGGTTTCAAGCTCGGGTCAAACCCGAAACTGATCCATCAGCTTCATCTGCTGGCTGGCCAGGGCGTTGAGCTGGCTGCTGATGGCCGCCGATTCGGTGGCCTGGCCGGTCAGGGTTTCGGTCACTGTGCGGATTGCCGAGACATTGCGGTTGACCTCTTCGGCCACCGCACTCTGCTGCTCGGCAGCGCTGGCGATTTGCAGGTTCATGTCGCTGATCACCGTCACTGCATCGCTGATCTTGCCCAGAGCCTGCACCGCCTGATGAATCTGCCCGGCGTTGTTCTGCGCCTGGCTCTGGCTCGAATGCATGGTCGCCACCACTCCACGGGTGCCAGTCTGGATGCGCTCGATCACCAGGCGAATCTCCTCCACCGAGTCCTGGGTACGCTTGGCCAGGTTGCGCACCTCGTCGGCCACCACCGCAAAACCGCGCCCGCTTTCCCCGGCTCGCGCCGCTTCAATCGCAGCGTTCAGGGCCAGCAGGTTGGTCTGTTCGGCGATGCTGCGGATCACTTCCAGTACCGAGCCGATCTGCTCGCTGTTCACCGCCAGGGCTTCGACTTCGGTCACGGCCTTGCTCACTTCTTCGGCCAGGGTGGTGATGTCGCGGGTGCTGCGTTCAATGATCTGCATGCCTTCGCGGGCTGACTGGTCGGCGCCGCGGGCCGCGCTGGCGGCGTTGGAGGCGCTGTTGGCCACGTCGTGGGCGGTGGCGCTCATTTCATTCGAGGCGGTGGCCACCTGGTCGATCTCACGGAACTGCACCTGCATGCCTTCGCTGGTCTGGCGCGCGATTGCCGAGGACTGGTCGGCGGTGCCACGGGCTTCGGTGATGCTTTGCTTGATCTGCGCGATGGTCGGCTGCAGCTTGTCGAGGAAGCGGTTGAACCAGTTCACCAGTTCCCCCAGTTCATCTTTTTTACCGTAGGCCAGGCGCTGGGTGAGGTCGCCGTCGCCGCTGGCGATTTCCTTGAGCATGGCGGCCACGCTGTTGATCGGCCGGGTCACGCCGGTGGCGGTCAGCCAGATCAGCAACAGGCCCAGCAGCCCGGCGGCTGCGCCTACCAGCAACGCCTTGACGGTGCCACTGGCCTGGGCCTTGTCGAGCACCGCCTGGAGTTTGAGCGAGTCTGCCAGCAGCACTTGTTTGGGCAGCTTGATCACCACGCCCCAGGATTTGGCGTCGGCAATCGGTTTGACCGGGTACACGGCGCGAATCGTGCCATCTTCCTCGCGGATCTTGCGGGTATCGCTGGCCAGCAGTTGCACGATCTCTTTGCCTTCGGCACCGAGGGTGTCCACCAGGTTTTTGCCGACTTTGGCCGGCTCGCCGCTGTAGCCGGCGATCAAGCCGTTACCGGACAGTATTTCGAGAATTCCGGCGCCGTTGAACAGTTCTTTTTGCGCCGCATCGGTCGCCGCTTGCAGGGCATTGAGGGCGAGGTCCACACCGACCACGCCGATCACTTTGCCGTCGACCAGCAGCGGCAGGGAAATGGTGGTCATCAACACCGGCTTGCCGGCCACGGTGTCTTCATACGGGTCCAGCAGGCAGGTGTTTTTTGTGTCCCGCGGGCAGGTGTACCAGATGTTGTAGGGCGTGCCGCTGAGGTTGAGGGTGGTCTTGGTCAGGTCATCCTCGACCATCACGGTGTTCAGGCCTTCACCGCCGGCGCGGCTCCAGTAGCTGGAAAAGCGGCCTTTTTCGTTGGACACACGGGCGGCATCATTGACGAATTCACTGTCTTTGCCATCGAGAGCGTTGGGCTCGAATGACAGCCAGATGCCGAGCACCTTGGTGTTGCGGTCGAAGGCGGTTTTCAGGCTGTGGTTGAGTTCTTCACGCAAGGCCCCGGCATCCAGCGAGCGCTTGGCGGCCAGAGTGCGCAGGTCCTTGATCTGGTCGGCGAGGGCGGTCACCACCAACAGGCTTTCACCGAAGGTCTTTTGCAGTTGTACTGCTTGTTCGGCGGCCTTGGCCTGCAGCAGGTTCTGCACACTGTCGGTGAGCATTCGCGAGCTTGAATCGCTGATGAGTTCGTCGTTCTGGTTGGTCTGGTACAGGTTCATGCCGACCACCAGGGCGATCACCCCCAGCAGGCACAGACCGGACAACAGCACGATTTTCAAGCGAATGGAGAGGGTGTCGAACATAGAAGTACCCGCGAATGGACTTATTAGTATGCAAGCTCACGCGAGTCCATTCGGCGCTATGCCCGGAACATCGGCTTGGGCCGGCAGTTCATGAGCGGGAGCCGATGAGCGGTAGTCAGGGTGTCAGGTGGGTTGCGGGAGACGTTCCGGTCGCGACCAGATCCACAGGTTGCCCATGCTCATTCCGGCGATGGCCAGGTAGATCGGCCAGCCGTGGTCGAGCATCACCAGCATCAGGCCGGCGCACAGCAGCATGCTCACGGTGGCGCTGACTTTGGCCCGGCGGGCGATGATCTTGCCATTGCGCCAATTGAACAGGATCGGCCCGAACAGCCGGTGGTTTTCCAGCCAGGCACTCAGGCGCGGCGAGCTTTTGGTGGCGGCCCAGGCGGCCAGCAGGATGAATTCGGTGGTGGGCAAGCCCGGTACCACAATCGCAATCAAGCCGATGCCCAGGCTGACGTAGGCCAGCAGGCCGAACAGGACGCGGGCGATTTTGGATGAGGATTGGGTTTTGCCGGTCATGGGTGCGGTTTGCATGGATGGATTTACGAAGGATTCAAAGTGAAACCGGATCAAAATGTGGGAGCGGGCTTGCTCGCGAATGCGGTGGTTCAGTCAATATATCTGGTGAC
>NZ_JACARZ010000016.1:0-117825 GCF_013386315.1 Pseudomonas sp. P7779
ACGCTCCGCGTGGGAATGCCGCCCGGGACGCTCCGCGTCCCAGTGACGCAGAGCTTCACAAGATGCGTTACCACGCAGAGCGTGGGAACGATCAGCGTTAACAAATTCTGTGGCTCAGACCACACAGGGAGAAAACATGGCTGTTGATATTTTCATCAAGATCGGCGACATCAAGGGCGAGTCCATGGACAAGGCCCACAAGGACGAAATCGACGTGTTGAACTGGAGCTGGGGCATGGCCCAGTCCGGCAACATGCACGTGGGCGGCGGCGGCGGTGCGGGCAAGGTGAACATCCAGGACCTGTCGCTGACCAAGTACGTCGACAAGGCCTCGCCCAACCTGATGATGCACTGCGCGAGCGGCAAGCACATCGACAAGGTCACGCTGACCGTGCGCAAGGCCGGCGGTGAAAGCCAGGTCGAGTACATGATCATCAACCTGGAAGAAGTGCTGGTCACCTCCCTGAGCACCGGTGGTTCGGGCAGCGATGATCGCTTGACCGAAAACGTGACCCTGAACTTTGCCCAGGTGATGGTGGACTACCAGCCACAGAAAGCCGACGGCACCAAAGACGGCGGCGCGATCAAGTTTGGCTGGAACATTCGCTCCAACACCAAACGCTGATTGCCCCTGTAGCCGCCACCCCAAGTGGCGGCTGCAAGCCCCCTGTTCCTCTCGCAACCCGTCCGTGGAGCTGCTTTGGTGGTAACTGAAATTGCTTCCCGCGATCGCCTGCAACCGTCCCTGCTGGACCGGTTGACCGACGATGACCCGACCAGTCCCAAGGAAAGCGCCGACAAACGCGTGCTGTCCCTGAGCCAATTGAAAGCCTCGGTGCTGCGTGACCTGACGTGGCTGCTCAACACCACTTCACTGCTCAACGCCGATGCCACGCTGCACACGCCGGCCGGTACATCGGTGGTCAATTACGGGCTGCCGGCGCTGGCGGGCAACAGTGTCTCCAGTGTCGACATCAGCGCCCTGGAAGCCTTGATTCGACAAGCCATCGCCACCTTCGAGCCGCGCATCCTGCGCCACACCTTGCGGGTCAAGGCACGCGTCGGCCACGGTGAGATGAACCACAACGCCCTGAGTTTCGAGATCGAAGGCGACCTGTGGGCGCAGCCGGTGCCGTTGCGCCTGTTGCTGCAAACCGACCTGGACCTGGAGTCCGGCCATGTGCGTGTGGTCAATGCCGACCAGCGGAGACGCCCATGAACCCGCGCCTGCTGGAGCTGTACAACCAGGAACTGCACCACGTGCGCGAAAGCGCCGCCGAGTTCGCCAAGGAATACCCGAAGATCGCCAGTCGGCTGACCCTGTCCGGCATGGACTGCGCCGACCCGTACGTCGAACGCTTGCTCGAAGGCTTTGCGTATCTCACGGCCCGGGTCCAGCTCAAGCTCGACGCCGAGTACCCGACCTTCACCAACAACCTGCTGGAGATCGCCTACCCGCACTACCTGGCGCCGACCCCGTCGATGACCGTGGTGCAGTTGCAGGCCGATCCCGATGAAGGCTCCCTGGCCAGTGGTTTTCCACTGCCCCGCGACACCGTCCTGCGCGCCGCCTTGGGCCGCGAAACCCAGACCTGCTGCGAGTACCGCACCGCGCACCCGGTGACGCTGTGGCCGTTGCAGGTCGCCCAGGCCGAGTACTTCGGCAACCCGTCCGCCGTGCTCGGGCGTTTGGCTGCCAGCGAACCCAAGGCCAAGGCCGGCCTGCGCCTGACCTTGCGTACCGGCGCCGAGCTGCCGTTCAACAGCCTGGCGCTGGATAATTTGCCGCTGTACCTCAGCGGTGCCGACGAACAACCGTTCCGCCTTTACGAACAACTGCTGGGCAATGCCTGCGCGGTGTTCGCGCGCAAGCCCGGCGGTGACTGGGTTGAGCGCCTGCCGCCGGATGCCTTGCGCTCCCGGGGTTTCGACGACGCCGATGCGGCAATGCCGGTGGTGCCTCGGGCATTCCAGGGCTATCGCTTGCTCCAGGAATACTTCGCCCTGCCCCACCGTTTTCTATTCGTCGAATTCGCTGAACTGAGCCGTGCAGTCAAACGCTGTGACGGCCAGGAACTGGAACTGATCGTGCTGTTCGACCGCCACGATCCGAGCCTGGAAGGCAGCGTCGGCAAGGCGCAATTCGTGCCGTTCTGCACCCCGGCAATCAACCTGTTTCCCAAGCGTGTGGACCGGATTCACTTGTCCGAGCGGGTCAACGAACACCATGTGATCGCCGACCGCACGCGACCGATGGATTTCGAGATTCACTCCTTGAGCGGCATCACGGGCCACGGCACCGGACCGGAGCAACCGTTTTTGCCGTTCTACGCAGTACGCGATCCATCGCGCTATGGCCGTGACCAGGCTTACTACACAGTGCGTCGCGAACCCCGCGTGTTGTCCAGCGACCAGCGCCGCAACGGGCCGCGCTCCACCTATGTGGGCAGCGAAACCTTCGTCAGCCTGGTGGACACCCAGCAAGCCCCGTACCGCCATGACCTGCGCCAACTGGGCGTGACCGCACTGTGCACTAACCGCGACTTGCCGCTGTTCATGAGCGTGGGCAACGGCAAGACTGACTTCACCCTGGCCGACAGTGCGCCGGTCTTGGCCGTGCGCTGCGTCGCCGGGCCAAGCCGCCCGCGCGCCAGCCATGCCCATGACGCCAAGGCCTGGCGCCTGATCAGCCAGTTGTCGTTGAACTACCTGTCGCTGAGCGAGCAAGGCCAGGGCGCCGCCGCGCTGCGTGAACTGCTGCGCCTGTATGGCGACAGCAACGACGCCGCCCTGCAATTGCAGATCGAAGGCCTGCGGGAAGTCAGCAGCAAGGCGGTGACCCGGCGCCTGCCGATGCCCGGCCCGATCGTGTTTGGCCGCGGCCTTGAGATCACTCTGGAATTTGATGAAAACGCGTTCCGCGGCACCGGCGTGTTCCTGCTCGGTGCGGTGTTTGAACGGTTCCTGGCACGCTACGTGTCGATCAACAGTTTTACCGAGACGGTGATCCGTACCACCGAACGCGGCGAGATCATGCGATGGAAAGCCAAGCCCGGACGCCGTCCGACCCTGTGAGTACCCTGGATGCAATGCATCAGGAGCCCTGGGAATATGACTTCTTCCAGGCGCTGCGGCGTATCGAGTGCGAATCGCCGGACTTGCCACGCCTGGGGCATTCCCTGCGCCTGGCGGATGACCCGCTGCGTCTCGGGCAGCAGGCCGATTGCACCTTTGCGCCGGCCACATTGGCCTCGGTCGAACCTGGGGCTGAAGGCCAGCCGGCACGGCTGGAGCAGTTCTTCTTCGGCCTCGGCGGCCCCAACGGCCCGCTGCCGCTGCACATCACCGAGTACGTGCGTGAGCGCCAGCGCAACAACGCCGACAGCACCAGCAAGCGCTTCCTGGATGTGTTCCACCACCGCCTGCTGACCCTGTTTTATCGTGCCTGGGCCGAGGCACGGCCTACCGTCAGCCATGACCGCCCGGACGATGACTACTGGTCGGCGCGCCTCGCCGCATTGAGCGGTCGCGGCACCCCGAGCCTGCTCAACCAGGGCCTGATCCCCGACACGGCGAAGCTGCATTACAGCGGCCACCTGTCGGCACAAACCCGCTATCCGGACGGCCTGAAGGCGATTCTCGGCGAGTACTTCGGCCTGCCGGTGGAGATCGAAGAGTACGTCGGCCAATGGCTGGAGCTGCCCGAACGCAGCCGCGTGAGTGTCAGCGCCAACCAGCTGGGCGTGGACTTTTGCCTCGGCAGCCACGTATGGGACCGCCAGCATAAATTCCGCATTCGCCTGGGCCCGCTGAAGCTCGATGACTACATGGGCATGCTGCCCGGCAGCCAGCCGTTCAACGAGCTGGTGGCGTGGGTCGCCGAGTACCTGGGCCACGAACTGGACTGGGACCTGAACCTGGTTCTGCAACAACCGGAAGTGCCGGCCCTGCAACTCAACGGCCAGTTCCGCCTGGGCTTCAACACCTGGCTCGGCCAACCCGAGCATGACGCCAACGACCTAATCCTGGCCCGGCATTACGCCGAACACGCCAACACCTCAAGGAATCCAGAGCATGGGTGAAATCAGTCGCGCCGCACTGTTCGGCAAACTCAACAGCGTGGCCTACAAGGCCATCGAAGCCGCCACCGTGTTCTGCAAGCTGCGGGGCAACCCGTACGTGGAACTGGCCCACTGGTTTCACCAGTTGCTGCAACTGCAGGACTCTGACCTGCACCGCATCATTCGACAGTTCAATGTCGAGCCGGCGCGTCTGGCCCGCGACCTGACCGAAGCCCTGGACCGCCTGCCCCGTGGCTCGACGTCGATCACTGACTTGTCGTCCCATGTGGAAGAAGCGGTCGAGCGTGGCTGGGTCTACGGCAGCCTGATGTTTGGCGAAAGCCAGGTGCGCACCGGTTACCTGGTGCTGGGAATTCTCAAGACGCCGAGCCTGCGCCATGCGCTGTTGGGCTTGTCCGGTGAGTTCGACAAGATCAAGGCCGAAGCCCTGAGCGAACGCTTTGACGAATACGTCGGCGACTCGCCGGAGAATGCACTGAGTGCCAGCGACGGCTTCAATGCCGGTGCTGTACCGGGCGAGGCCAGCGGCGCCATGGCCCCGAGCGCGATGGGCAAGCAGGAAGCCCTCAAGCGCTTCACCGTCGACCTGACCGAACAGGCCCGCAGCGGCAAGCTCGACCCGATCGTCGGGCGTGACGAAGAGATCCGCCAACTGGTGGACATCCTCATGCGTCGCCGCCAGAACAACCCGATCCTTACCGGTGAAGCCGGCGTCGGCAAGACCGCCGTGGTCGAAGGCTTCGCCCTGCGCATCGTCGCCGGCGACGTACCACCCGCGCTGAAAGATGTGGAACTGCGCAGCCTCGATGTCGGCCTGCTGCAAGCCGGCGCGAGCATGAAAGGCGAGTTCGAACAACGCCTGCGACAGGTCATCGAAGACGTCCAGGCTTCGCCGAAACCGATCATCCTGTTTATCGACGAAGCCCACACCCTGGTAGGTGCCGGTGGCGCCGCCGGGACCGGTGACGCGGCCAACCTGCTCAAGCCTGCCCTGGCCCGTGGCACCTTGCGTACCGTGGCCGCCACCACCTGGGCCGAGTACAAGAAGCACATCGAAAAAGACCCGGCCCTGACCCGCCGTTTCCAGGTGGTGCAAGTGGCCGAGCCGTCGGAAGACAAGGCGTTGCTGATGATGCGCGGCGTGGCCTCGACCATGGAAAAACACCATCAGGTGCAGATTCTCGATGAAGCCTTGGAAGCTTCGGTGAAGCTGTCCCACCGCTACATTCCGGCGCGCCAGTTGCCGGACAAGTCCGTGAGCCTGCTGGACACCGCCTGCGCCCGCGTCGCCATCAGCCTGCACGCGGTGCCGGCGGAAGTCGACGACAGCCGCCGTCGAATCGAGGCGCTGGAAACCGAGCTGCAAATCATCGCCCGCGAGCATGCGATCGGCATCGCCATCGGTGCGCGCCAGACCAACAGCGAAGCGCTGCTGAGCGCCGAACGCGAGCGCCTGGCCACCCTGGAAAGCCGTTGGGCCGAAGAGAAAACCCTGGTGGATGAGTTGCTCGCCACCCGTGCGACGTTGCGTGAAAAATCCGGTGTCGTGGACAGCGGCGATGATCAATTGCGTGCCCAATTGGTAGACCTGCAACAACGCCTTAGCACCCTGCAAGGTGAAACTCCGCTGATCCTGCCGACCGTGGACTACCAAGCGGTGGCCTCGGTGGTCGCCGACTGGACCGGCATCCCGGTGGGCCGCATGGCCCGCAACGAACTGGAGACGGTGCTCAACCTCGACCAGCACCTGAAGAAACGCATCATCGGCCAGGACCACGCCTTGCAGATGATCGCCAAGCGCATCCAGACCTCCCGCGCCGGCCTCGACAACCCGAGCAAGCCGATTGGCGTGTTCATGCTCGCCGGCACCTCCGGCGTGGGCAAGACCGAAACCGCCCTGGCCCTGGCCGAAGCCATGTACGGCGGTGAGCAGAACGTGATCACCATCAACATGAGCGAGTTCCAGGAAGCCCATACCGTGTCCACCCTCAAGGGTGCGCCACCGGGCTACATCGGCTATGGCGAAGGTGGCGTGCTGACCGAAGCCGTGCGGCGCAAACCCTACAGCGTGGTGCTGCTGGACGAGGTGGAAAAAGCCCACCCGGACGTGCATGAAATCTTCTTCCAGGTGTTCGACAAGGGCGTAATGGAAGACGGCGAAGGCCGGGTGATCGACTTCAAGAACACCTTGATCCTGCTGACCACCAACGCCGGTACCGAGCTGATTTCCCAGGTCTGCAAAGACCCGGCGAACATCCCCGAGCCCGAGGAAATCGCCAAGGCCCTGCGCCAGCCGCTGCTGGAGATTTTCCCGCCGGCGCTGCTCGGCCGCTTGGTGACCATTCCGTACTACCCGCTGAGCGACGAGATGCTGAAAGCGATCACCCGCCTGCAACTCAACCGCATCAAGAAGCGCGTGGAGAACACTCACAAAGTCGCCTTCGATTACGACGACGACGTGGTCGACCTGATCGTGTCCCGCTGCACCGAAACCGAAAGCGGCGGGCGGATGATCGACACCATCCTCACCAACAGCCTGCTGCCGGACATGAGCCGCGAATTCCTCACCCGCATGCTCGAAGGCAAGGCGCTGGCGGGGGTGCGGATCAGCACGCGGGATAACGAATTGCACTACGACTTCAACGATTGACCTGACGGAATGCGATCAAAACTGTGGGAGCGGGCTTGCTCGCGAAGGCGGTGCATCAGTTGATGCATCCAGTGGCTGATTCACCGCATTCGCGAGCACGCCCGCTCCCATAGTTGGAGCCGGTTCCTACAGTTATTACGCTATTTACGGGTTAACCGATGTTATTCAACCAAGCCTCACGCCTGGCCAAGATCACCAGCCCCCTGGGGCCGGATGTGCTGCTGCTCAATGAAATGGGTGGCGGCGAAGAGCTGGGTCGGCTGTTCAATTTCGAACTGCAGCTGACCTCGCTGGACGCCAACATCGACCTCAACCAGTTGCTGGGCAAGCCCATGAGCCTGAACCTGCAACTGGCGGACGGTGGCGAGCGGCACTTCCACGGTATCGTCGCCCGCTGCAGCCAGAACATCGACCAGGGCCAGTTCGCCAGCTATCAGGTGACTTTGCGCCCGTGGTTGTGGCTGCTGAGCCGCACCTCCGACTGCCGGATTTTCCAGAACCTGAGCATCCCGCAGATCATCAAGCAGGTATTTCGCGACCTGGGTTTTTCCGACTTCGAAGACGCCTTGAGCCGCCCGTACCGCGAGTGGGAATACTGCGTGCAGTACCGCGAGACCAGCTTCGATTTCGTCAGCCGCCTGATGGAACAGGAAGGCATCTACTACTTCTTCCGCCACGAGCAGGACCGCCACGTGCTGGTGCTGGCCGATGCCTACGGTGCCCACGCCAACGTGCCCGGCTACGCCTCGGTGCCTTACTACCCCAAGGACGAGCAGCAGCGCGAACGCGACCATATGCACAACTGGCACCTGGCACAGGAAGTACAGCCCGGCTCCCTTGAGCTCAACGACTACGACTTCCAGCGTCCCAGCGCGAGCATCGACGTACGCTCGGCCATGCCGCGCCCGCACACCGCCGGCGACTACCCGCTGTACGACTACCCCGGCACCTACGTCAAAAGCGAAGACGGCGAACACTACGCCCGCACCCGCATCGAAGCCCTGCAAACCCTGCACGAACAAGTGGAGTTCAGCGGCAACGCCCGGGGCCTGGGTTCCGGCCACCTGTTCAGCCTCACCGGCTTCAGTCGCCGCGACCAGAACCGCGAATACCTGATCGTCGGCGCCCGCTACTACATCTCCCAGGAAAGCCTCGAAAGCGGCGGTGGCGCGCCTTCGGCCCAGTTCGAAAGCACCCTCACCTGCATCGACGCGCAACAGAGTTTCCGCCCGCTGGCCAACACCTACCGGCCCATCGTCAAAGGCCCGCAGACCGCGCTGGTGGTGGGCCCCAAGGGCGAAGAAATCTGGACCGACCAATATGGCCGGGTCAAGGTGCATTTCTATTGGGACCGCCACGACCAGTCCAACGAAAACAGCTCATGCTGGATTCGCGTATCGCAGTCCTGGGCCGGAAAAAACTGGGGCTCGATGCAGATCCCACGGATCGGCCAGGAAGTGATTGTGAGCTTCCTGGAAGGCGATCCCGACCGGCCGATCATCACCGGCCGGGTGTACAACGCCGAGCAGACCGTGCCTTACGACTTGCCGGAAAACGCCACCCAGAGCGGGATGAAAAGCCGCTCCAGCAAAGGCGGCACGCCGGCCAACTTCAATGAAATCCGCATGGAGGACAAGAAGGGGTTGGAGCAGTTGTACATCCATGCCGAGCGTAATCAGGACATCGTGGTGGAGGTGGATGAGAGCCACTCGGTGGGGCATGACCGGAACAAAAGCATCGGGCATGACGAGACGGTGACGATTGGGAACAATCGAGTGCGCATCGTCAAGCATCAAGACATCCTCTCGGTGGGCCAGAGAAAGACCGACAGCATCAGCCAGAGCTACGTAATTGAAGTGGGCGAAAACCTGCGATTGGTCTGCGGTAAAAGCATCCTGGAGTTGAACGCCAGCGGGCAGATCAACCTGAGTGGCGTAAATATCAGCTTCCACGCCAGCGGCGATGCCGAATTCAATACCGGCGGCGTCCTGCACCTGAACAACGGCGGCGGCCCCGGCGCAACACCCGATGGTCAGGGCATGAAAGCCAGCATCGACGCCAATATCAAAGCCGCGTTCCCCGCGCCTAAAAGCTCCTGACGAGACCTGTTTTCCATGACGTACCGAATTAACGAATTTCAGTTCCAACTGCCGGCCGGCGAGCTGCAGGACGCTACGATCAATATCCTCAAGTTCCCCGAGCTGGGCACTTCCTTGATCATCAGCCGCAGCTTCCTCACCGATGGCGAAACCCTGCACAGCAACTTCGACGAACAGCTCAAACGCCTGGAAAAACAGGTGCAGGATTTGCGCTATCAACCGGGCGTCGGTGTCCGTCTAGGTGCAACAAAGGAAGTAGAAGGCATAGAGCTCCGCAGCCAGTTCAGCAAGGGCAGTGACAAGGTGTTCCAGTACCAACTGGCTCTGGTAATCCCGGGCACACGCAAGATGCTCGCCTTGAGTTATGTGAAGGCAGACAAGCTGGGCGATGCCGAGGCGGCGCACTGGGCGACGATCAAAAACTCATTGTCGTTCGACGCGATTTCCTGATGGGCACCATGCATGTCTGATGCTCTATGGGCCGCTCGCATGGGCGACGCGCTCTCCCACACCTCAATGATGGCCGACATCCTCGGCGGTGTGTTGGAGGTGGCGGCCAATATCGCGATCACTGCAGTAGCGACTGCTGCCGTGGTGGCTGCTACCGGTATCACCGTCGCTACCGGCGGACTCGGATGCGTCCTGCTCGGCGCAGTGGTGGGCACAGTTGTCGGCCTTCTCATGAGCAAGAGCGGGGCGGACAAAGGCCTCACCAATTTATGCGACAGCTTCAGCAACGCCCTGTTTCCGCCCACGGTACAGGCGAATATTCTCACCGGTGCCACCGATACCCTGACCAACAACCTTCCCGCCGCACGTGCCGCGGGGGCGATCAGCTCGCATGTCGCGCCAGCCGGAACCGAACTGGAAGAACCCGCACCCGAACCAGAAGCCAGTTATCTGGATATGGCCGAGAGCTTCTTCTCCCAAATGTGGCGCCCCACGGTGGCTACTCCCACACCAGGAGCCGTGCCCAAGCCTCTGGACTTGGTCACCTGCATGAAGCATCCACCGATGCCTCCGCAGTTCCTGGCCGAGGGTTCGGATAAGGTCACGATCAATGGCCAGCCTGCGGTGCGCAGTGGTGATCGTAGTACCTGCGATGCAACAGTGGTGTCGTCCGGGTTGATTTCATCGAACGTGACCATTGGCGGCGGGTCAGTGGTGGTGCGGGAAATACGCAGTGGCAAGACGCCGGGTGTGGGGTTGGCGGTCACCGCGTTACTGATGCTCAAGGGCGGCAAGGGCAAGTTCTTCAGCAAGTTGCCGTGCATGCTGATTGGCGGGGCTACTTCGATGGCCGTCAGCAGCGCGATGGACGCGATGACCAACGCTGCCATGGGCTCGTCGAATCCGGTGCATGCTGCAACGGGAGCGAAGGTGCTGGGCGGCACCGATGAACTGGATTTTGTACTGCCCGCCATCCTGCCGATTGACTGGCAACGCTTCTACAACAGCCGCGACGAACGCCCAGGCACACTGTTCGGTACAGGCTGGAGTGTGGCTTATGAAGTATGCGTCGAAATCCAACCTCATCCAGAAGGCGGTGAAGCGCTGGTCTACACCGACGAGCAGGGGCGCCCTATCGACATGGGCTCGATCCCGTTGGGGGGGGCGGTGTTCAGCCCCGGCGAAGGGCTCTCTGTGCGTCGGCACCTCAACGGGCAGTTGCTGATTGAAAGTGACGACGGCCTATATCGTTTGTTTGAGCCCACAGCCAACCCGTCGCTGCTGCGCCTGATTCAACTTGGCGACCGCAACGACAACCGCATTCATCTCGACTACGACCAGGCCGGACGCCTGGTACGCCTGCGCGATACCTTCGACTTGGTGCAGGTCGAGTTGATACGCGAACATGAGCACGTCACTCGCGTCGAACGCCTATTCCCAGATCAACGTCGCGAAGTGCTCGTCAGCTACGGCTATGACGCCAGGGCCAATCTGGCAGAGGTGCGCGATGCCTCTGGCCAGGTGCAGCGGCGCTTCACGTACGATGCCGGGCACCGAATGGTGGAGCATCAGTTACCCACCGGGTTGCGGTGCTTCTATGAATGGGCACTGATTGAAAACTCAGAGTGGCGAGTCGTCCGACACTGGACCGATGAAGGTGACTGCTACCAGTTCGACTATGACTTGAAGGCGGGCCTCACCCGTATCATCGACGGCTTACAGCGCGTCAGCACCCGACATTGGAATACTCAGCACCAGATCATTCAATACAGCGATAAGCTGGGGCAAACCTGGCTGTTCGAGTGGAATGACGAACGCCAACTTCTCAGCGCCACCGACCCGCAAGGTGGACGCTATGAATACAAGCATGATGACGCCGGCAACCTGATCGGCGAAACGGACCCGTTGGGCCGCAGCGATTCAACGTTGTGGCTTGAACACTGGGCGTTACCCCTGGTGGAGACCGACGCCGCCGGCAACAGTTGGCAGTATCGCTATGATCCTCGCGGCAATTGCGTTGCCGAAACCGACCCGCTGGGCCACATCACCCGCTATCGCTATGACGCCCACGGCCAGGTCGTGGAAATCATCGACGCCTCCGGTAAAAGCAAAAAACTGCGTTGGAATCCGTTCGGGCAATTGGTCGAACACATTGATTGCTCGGGTTATCCCACGCGTTTCAGCTACGACGAGCGCGGCTATCTGCAGGTGATCACCGACGCGCTTGGCGAGCGCACTCAATTCAGCTACGACCTCCAGGGGCGCTTACTCAGCAACCAACTGCCGGACGGTCGCATCGAGCTGTTTCAACGCGATGTCAGCGGCCAACTCGTGGGGTATACCGACCCTGCCGGACATACCACGCTCTACCAGCACAATCGACGTGGCCAGATAAGCCTGCGCACCGACGCTCATGGCCGGCAGGTGAAGTTCGGCTATGACAGCTATGGGCGCCTGCAAGCACTGACCAACGAGAACGGCGAACGTTATCTCTTTGCCTGGGACGCCGGGGATCGGCTGACTGAGCAGCAAGACCTCGATGGCAGTGCCAAAAGCTACACCTACAATCCACTGGACCATATCACCACGGTGACCGCCACTCCGGCCCCCTACGGCAACGGGCTAGGCCTGGTTCCCGAGACGCCGCCAGCGCCCATTGTCCATCAAATGGAACGTGACGCAGTAGGTCGGCTGATCGCCAAAACCACCGACGATGGGCGCACCGACTACGCCTACGACCCGCTGGACCAGCTCACCGCCGTCACCTTCACCGACCTGCTGGGCAATACCCAAGCCCTTGGTTTCGCTTACGACGCCCTCGGCCAAATGCTTGCCGAACAGAGTTCTATGGGCACCCTGCAGCACCACTACGACGAACTCGGTAATCTTATCCAGACCCAGATACCCGACGGACGCTGGCTCAATCGCCTGTACTACGGCAGCGGTCACTTGCATCAGGTCAATCTCGACGGCCAGGTCATCAGCGACTTTGAACGCGACCGCCTGCACCGCGAAGTACTGCGCACCCAAGGCCGACTCAGCACCCGCAGTGAGTATGACCGCAGCGGCCGTCTACGCTCACGCCAACACCGCCTTACAGGCCTGCCATCGTTGATGCCAGCGACAGCGCAAAAGCAGTTCGAGTATGACCCTGCCGACAACTTGGTCGGCAAGTTCGACCAGCAATCTGCCATACAACATCGCCAACTGCTGCACTACGATGCCACTGGCCGCATCATCGCCAGCCAGGACAGCCTGCACGGCCAGCGCGAAACGTTTGCCTACGATGCCGCCGCCAACCTGCTGGATGGCCCGCAGTCAGGCGCTGGGCTGGTCGTGCATAACAAACTGCTGACCTATCAGGACAAGCGTTATCGCTATGACGCGTTCGGTCGGATGATCGAAAAACGCAGCGCAGCGCGTGGCTTGCAACGCTTCGCCTACGATGCAGAAAGCCGGCTGATTGAAGTGCGCAATGAAAACGGCAGCGTAGTCAGGATGATCTACGACCCGTTGGGCCGACGCATTGAGAAAACCGAACATGGCAACGACGGCTATCCCCTGGGGGAAACCCGGTTTACCTGGGATGGGCTGCGGTTATTGCAGGAGCATAAACACAGCCAGACCAGTCTTTACATCTATGAAGATGAAGGCAGCGAACCCTTGGCTCGCGTTGACGGCACCGGGCCGCTGCAGAAAATCCGCTACTACCACAACGACCTCAACGGACTGCCGGAGCAACTGACTGAAGCTGACGGGCATAATGTCTGGCGCGCGACATATCGTGTGTGGGGCAATACGGTTGAGGAAGTGCGCGAGCCGTACTACATCGAAGAACAGAACCTGCGCTTTCAGGGGCAGTATCTGGACCGGGAGACGGGGCTGCATTTCAATACTTTCAGGTTTTATGATCCGGACGTGGGACGGTTTACGACACCGGATCCGATTGAGTTTGACGGCGGGCTCAATTTTTATCAGTACGCCCCCAATCCAATATCCTGGATTGATCCATGGGGACTGGCCCCCGAGCTTTATTACCTGATTGCGAAAAAGGACGGCTTTTATGACGAGATGGCATGGGGCCATAAAAAGCCAATAGGCCAAGTCTATTTGAAAAAAGGTGAAGTTTGGAAAGTCGGTGAAACCGTCAATCCGAATCGGCGATATACCCAAAAGTGGCTGAAATCCAAAAATCTTGCCTACAAAAGGGTTATGGCAGCACCGACGAAGGGCAATATGCAGGTATGGGAAAGATTAAAAATCGGAAAATATTTTAAACGCCGAGGAAAACTACCCCCGGGCAACAAATGCAGGCACTGACATAAGGAATACTTTATGCGAGTCGATACGACATCGGACTCACCGAGTTGGACAAAGGTCTTTGAAATCACCGACGAGCTAAATGGCCTGAGTGAGATTCTTGAAAAAAAGTATCCCACCCTCGACTGGGAACTGGCGGTCTGCATGCGATGCCTGCCGAAGAACCTGGAACGAAAAACATTTTGCCGTTATTACGCAAAAGACAAAATGTTCGGTCTGGATATCGCCATGGACGAGGAAGATTTTGTTCCACTGAAAAAAGACATAGCTGCTCAGCGCAAATTAATAGGTGCGGCATTCATTACATTTTTTGTTGAAAGTATTAAGAAATACGAGAAAAAACTCCCCAATCTGCAACCGGTATCGGCGCAACTAATTGCGGATGTACAGCAATGGTGTATTGAGAACGAGTGGACAGCTTGAAGCTCAACGATTGAGCAAGGATTGCCCACCCACAAAAAATGGGCACCCGACCCAGTCGGCGTGCCCATTTTTCATCCCGCGCTCACACTCGCATGTGCGTAGCGCGTTCTACATGACTTACGGATTGACGCTGTCTTTAAGCGACTTGCCTGGCTTGAACGCAACGGTGTTGCTCGCCTTGATTTTCACCGGCTCGCCGGTTTGCGGGTTTTTGCCGGTGCGGGCGCCGCGGTGGCGCTGCAGGAAGGTGCCGAAGCCTACCAGGGTGACGCTGTCCTTGCGATGCAGCGCGCCGGTGATTTCTTCAAGTACGGCGTTGAGTACGCGGTTGGCCTGTTCTTTGGTCAGGTCTGCTTTTTCTGCAATAGCGGCTGCGAGTTCTGGTTTACGCATAAGTGAAGCCTCTTTGACGGTTTTTTGTTGTTATGTCCGTGCTGCTCTCTATCGGAGCAGCGCCCAAGGCGCCGCAGGCTCTACTCTGCGGCAGACGGGAGTGAGGATGGCATGCCATCGGGGCCTGCGCCAGTCTCACGGCGACCTTTCTACGGTCAAAATGATGCTTATTCCGACAGAACGACCAGCATTTACGCCAGCAGCGGCGGAAGTTCTTTGTTGAGGGCCAGTTTTTCCATCACGGCCGTGCCGGTCAGGGCGTACCCCAGCAGGCGCCCGCTGGCGTCGCGGCACAGGGCCTTGATGTCGCCGCCCTGCCCTTCGACGTTCCACACGCCTTCGGTGCCCCGTGGCGGTGGCGAGACGACCAGCGGGCAGACCGGGGTTTTTACCGTGACGGGCATAGGGCCGTAGCTGACGGCCGTCGCGTTACCCGCCAGGGTCTGGGCCAGGGCGCGGGCGCAGCTCATCAGGGGCATCACGTACAGCAGGTTCAGGCCATCGACCTCGGCGCAGTCGCCCAGGGCGTAGATGTTGGCGTGGGAGGTCTTGAGGTGGCGGTCGACCATGATCCCGCGGTTGATCTGCAACCCGGCGGCGGCGGCCAGGTCGACACGCGGGCGCAGGCCGATGGCAGACACCACCAGGTCACACTGGATCACTTCGCCATCAGACAAGTGGGCTTCCAGGCCGTCAGCGGTGCGCTGCAGGCGATTGAGCACCGGGCCCAGGTGGAAACGCGCCCCCAGGCCTTCCAAACCGGCCTGCACCGCTGCGGCGGCTGCCGGGTGCAGCAGGGTCGGCATAACTTGCTCGCACGGCGCCACCAGGTCGATCTCGTAGCCGCCGAGGATCAGGTCGTTGGCGAACTCGCAGCCGATCAGCCCGGCCCCCAGCAACAGCACCCGGCGTTTTCCGGCCGCAGCGGCACGAAAGCGTGCGTAGTCTTCGAGGTCGTTGATCGGGAAAATCAGCTCGGCGGCGTCGCCCTGTACCGGCACCCGCACGGTTTCTGCGCCCCAGGCCAGGATCAGGTCGCGATAGGCCACCGCTTCCTCACCGATCCACAAGCGCTTGTGGCCCGGGTCGATGCCGCTGATGCGGGTGTGGGTACGCACTTCGGCCTTCAGTTGCTCGGCCATGGCGCCCGGTTCAGCCATGCTCAGGCCATCGGCTTCCTTGTTCTTGCCAAAGCCTGTGGAGAGCATGGGCTTGGAGTAGGAGCGCCCGTCATCTGCGGTGATCAGCAACAGCGGGGTTTCGCTATCGAGCTTGCGAAACTCCCGAGCCAGGTTGTAACCGGCCAACCCCGTGCCGACGATCACGACAGGTGCGTTCATTCCTTTCTCCTTGTAGTACGTTTCTTGAATTGCGATTTAAATCAGCAATCAGCCGATTTCGATCATTTCGAAATCCATTTTGCCCACGCCGCAGTCCGGGCACAGCCAGTCTTCGGGGACGTCCTGCCACAGGGTGCCCGGCGCGATGCCGTCATCCGGCCATCCGTCTTTCTCGTCGTAGATCAGGCCACAGACGACACATTGCCACTTCTTCATTACTTGTTTCCTCAGGTCCAGGCGCGTTGGCCGACGGTCGATAGATGCAACCTTGCCGTGCGGCTCAGGGCGTTTTGTACTGATCAGCAGGCGCAGATGCAAGCATGATCGACGCATGGGCCTGGCGCACTCCGGCAAAAGTCCAGGGCACCATGGTAAGCTCGCCGCCTCATTAACTGCCAATAATGACCCTCCGTGCCGCATTCAAACGCCCTTCCCGATGCTTGCCGATGGCTGACCCAGAGCCTTCTGAGCCCACTGCCCACGCCGCTGACACTCAACTGGCTGTTCGATGAAGGCTCGCTGACCCGGCGCCTGACGCGCCTATCCGACGATGGCTTCAGCGTGACGCCGTTGTTCGAAGGCTGGCAGCCACTGCGAGACGACGAATGCGCCACCCTGGACTTGCCCGCCGCCAGCATCGGCTGGGTGCGCGAGGTGTATTTGCGTGGCCATGGCCAGCCGTGGGTGTTTGCCCGCAGCGTGGCGGCCCGCAGCGCCTTGCAGGGCGACGGCTTGCACATGGATGAGTTGGGCAGCCGGTCTCTCGGGGAATTGCTGTTTTGTGACCACGCCTTCACGCGCCAGGCCATCGAGGTACGCCGCTACCCACGGGAATGGCTGCCCCCGGCGGACCAGGCCGATCACCTGTGGGCACGCCGCTCGCGCTTCGACCGCGGGCCGCTGAGCGTGCTGGTGGCCGAGATCTTCCTGCCCACCCTGTGGCAAGCCGTGCACGACCATCCGGAGCGTTTCTGATGTACCAGCGCCTGCTCAAATCCCTGAATCACCTGAACCCAAGGGCCTGGGACTTCATCCAGTTGACGCGCATGGACAAGCCCATCGGCATTTACCTGCTGCTATGGCCCACGCTGTGGGCGCTGTGGATAGCCGGCAAGGGTTCGCCATCGCTGCTCAATATCCTGATCTTCGTGCTCGGCGTGGTACTCACCCGGGCCGGCGGTTGCGTCATCAATGACTGGGCCGACCGCAAGGTCGACGGCCATGTGAAGCGCACCGAACAGCGCCCGCTGGTCAGCGGCAGGATCAGCTCGAAAGAGGCCCTGGTGTTCTTCGCGGTGCTGATGGTCATCAGTTTCCTGCTGGTGCTGCTGACCAACTCCATGACGATCTGGCTGTCTCTGGGCGGCCTCGCGCTGGCGGCCAGCTACCCGTTCATGAAGCGCTACACCTATTACCCGCAGGTGGTATTGGGCGCGGCGTTCTCGTGGGGCATGCCGATGGCGTTCACCGCCGAGACGGGCAGCCTGCCCGCCGCGGCATGGCTGTTGTACATCGCCAACCTGTTGTGGACGGTGGGATACGACACGTACTACGCCATGACCGATCGCGACGATGACCTGAAAATCGGGGTCAAATCCACCGCGATTCTGTTCGGCGATGCCGACCGGGTGATCATCCTGACCCTGCAGGGCCTGGCACTGGTGTGCCTGTGGCTGGCGGGGATGCGTTTTGAGCTGGGCGGCTGGTTCCACCTGGGCTTGCTGGCGGCGGCCGGGTGTTTTGCCTGGGAGTTCTGGTACACCCGGGACAAGGACCGGCTCAAATGCTTCAAGGCGTTTTTGCACAACCACTGGGCCGGGTTGGCGATTTTTGTCGGGATTGTCGCGGACTACGGATTTCGGTGAGAGGCCAGGCCCCTCACCCTTATCCGGCTCACATCAAGGCTTGGCGACCTTCCACGCCCCGTCCATTTTGCCTTCGCCGGTCATGTCACCGGCCTTCTTGTCCATGATGAAGGTGTAGAGCGGCTTGCCGCTGTAGGCCCACTGGCTTTTCTGGTCGTCACGGGTGATCACGGTCCACTTGCCCATGGGCTTGTCGGTGGATTCGGCCATCAACGGCGGCCAGTTGGTGGCGCACTTGTCGTTGCACATGGATTTGCCATCAGCGTCCTTGGCAAAGGTGTAGAGGGTCATGCCGTTGTGGTCCACCAGCATCCCGTCCTTGGTCATCGCCGGGTCTGCCGCAAACGCCAGTGTCGGCAGCGTTAACGCGGCCGTTACCAGCAGGGCTTTCCAGGAAAAAGTACTGTGAGTCATGGGAACCTTCCTTTTGTGGTTGTCAGGATTCGGACCCAAAGCGTAGTCCAGAGAGGCAAGGATTGCCCAAGCGACTAAATTACTGTCACACGACTGCAATAATTCCGTTATCTAATGCGGCGCAAGACAGTTAAATGACAAGAGGATTTAGCATGGTTGGCAGGAGCATTCTGATCGTTGACGACGAAGCGCCCATTCGCGAGATGATCGCCGTTGCGTTGGAAATGGCCGGCTATGACTGCCTGGAGGCGGAGAACTCCCAGCAGGCCCATGCCATTATCGTCGACCGCAAGCCGGACCTGATCCTGCTGGACTGGATGCTGCCCGGCACCTCCGGCATCGAACTGGCCCGCCGCCTCAAGCGTGACGAGCTGACCGGGGATATCCCGATCATCATGCTCACCGCCAAGGGCGAAGAGGACAACAAGATCCAGGGCCTGGAAGTCGGCGCCGATGACTACATCACCAAGCCCTTTTCCCCACGGGAACTGGTCGCCCGTCTGAAAGCCGTTCTGCGCCGTGCCGGCCCCACCGATGGTGAAGCGCCTATCGAAGTCGACGGCCTGATCCTTGACCCGATCAGCCACCGCGTAACCATCGACGGCAAACCCGCCGAGATGGGCCCCACCGAATACCGCCTGCTGCAATTCTTCATGACCCACCAGGAGCGCGCCTACACCCGCGGCCAACTGCTGGACCAGGTCTGGGGCGGCAACGTGTATGTGGAGGAGCGCACCGTCGACGTGCATATCCGCCGCCTGCGCAAAGCCTTGGGCGACGCTTACGAGAATCTGGTACAAACCGTGCGCGGCACCGGCTACCGGTTTTCCACCAAAGGCTGAGCCAGCCCGAACTGCCCAGACAGCTGAAAGGACGCGTGTTTAAGTGAACCAAAACTGGCATGGCACCCTGATCCGCCACATGCTCCTGTTGATCACCGGCTGCCTGCTGGTGGGCCTGGTCAGCGGCTATTACGGCTGGAGCCTGGCCGTCGGCCTGGGCCTTTACCTGGGCTGGACCCTCAAGCAACTGCTGCGCCTGCACGAATGGCTGCGCCAGCACAAACCCGACGAAGCACCACCCGACGGCTACGGCCTGTGGGGCGAGGTGTTCGACAGCATCTACCACCTGCAACGCCGCGACCAGCGTGTACGCGGGCGCCTGCAAGCGGTGATCGACCGGGTGCAGGAGTCCACCGCCGCGCTGAAAGACGCGGTGATCATGCTCGACAGCGACGGCAACCTGGAATGGTGGAACCGCGCCGCAGAGACCTTGCTGGGCCTCAAGACGCCCCAGGACAGCGGCCAGCCGGTGACCAACCTGGTGCGCCACCCGCGTTTCAAGGAGTATTTCGAGCAGGACAACTACGAAGAAGCCCTGGAAATTCCGTCACCGACCAACGACCGCGTGCGTATCCAGCTGTACCTGACGCGCTACGGCAATAACGAACACTTGATGCTGGTGCGCGATGTCACACGCATCCATCAGCTGGAACAGATGCGCAAGGACTTCGTCGCCAACGTCTCCCACGAACTGCGCACACCGCTGACAGTAATCTGCGGTTATCTGGAGACGCTGCTCGATAACGTCGAAGACGTGAACCCGCGCTGGACCCGTGCCCTGCAACAGATGCAGCAGCAAGGCTCGCGCATGCAAACCCTGCTCAACGACCTGCTGTTGCTGGCCAAGCTGGAAGCTACCGATTACCCCTCGGACAACCATCCGGTGCCGGTGCAAAGCCTGTTGCAGACGATCAAGAGCGACGCCCAGGCATTGTCCGGGCAGCGTGAGCAGCAGATTACCCTCGAAGCCGACCCGTCGATCCTGCTCAAGGGCAGCGAGGGCGAGCTGCGCAGCGCGTTTTCCAACCTGGTGTTCAACGCCGTCAAATACACCCAGGACAAAGGCAACATCCGCATCCGCTGGTGGGCCGACGACCAGGGCGCACACCTCAGCGTGCAGGACTCCGGGATGGGCATCGACGCCAAGCATTTGCCGCGCCTCACCGAGCGTTTCTACCGCGTCGACTCCAGCCGCAACTCCAACACCGGCGGCACCGGGCTCGGCCTGGCCATCGTCAAACATGTGCTGCTGCGCCATCGCGCGCGGCTGGAAATCAGTAGCGTGCTCGGCCACGGCAGTACCTTTACCTGCCATTTCCCGCCGGCCCAGGTGACACGTTCCCGGGTCCTTCATCAGGACGAGTGACCCTCCGCCCGGCAGCCGCCACTAGGCAAGCGCCCCGTCAGCCGCTACATTGGCGGACTTGCGCCTGCCTTTCAGGCCCACCTGCTCACCCTTTTCGATTAGACGGAACCCGCAAAACCCCATCATGGACCCTTCCCCTGGCATCACCCTCGCGACACTCTTCGCCGACTTCGGCATGATTCTTTTTGCACTGATCCTGGTACTGCTCAACGGCTTTTTCGTTGCGGCGGAATTTGCCATGGTCAAACTGCGCTCGACCCGGGTCGAGGCCATCGCCCACAAGAACGGCTGGCGCGGGCAGATCCTGCGCACCGTACACAGCCAGCTCGACGCCTATCTGTCGGCCTGCCAGTTGGGTATCACCCTCGCCTCCCTGGGCCTGGGCTGGGTCGGTGAGCCGGCCTTCGCGCACATCCTCGAGCCGTTGCTGGGGGCGATCGGTGTGCAGTCGCCGGAAGTGATCAAGGGCGTGTCGTTCTTTGCCGCCTTCTTCGTGATCTCTTACCTGCACATCGTGGTCGGTGAACTGGCGCCCAAGTCCTGGGCCATTCGCAAGCCCGAGTTGCTGTCGCTGTGGACCGCCGTGCCGCTGTACCTGTTCTACTGGGCCATGTACCCGGCGATCTACCTGCTCAACGCCAGTGCCAACGCCATCCTGCGCATCGCCGGCCAAGGCGAGCCTGGCCCGCACCACGAGCACCATTACAGCCGTGAAGAACTGAAACTGATCCTGCACTCCAGCCGTGGCCAGGACCCGAGCGACCAAGGCATGCGCGTGTTGGCCTCCGCCGTGGAAATGGGCGAGCTGGAAGTGGTGGACTGGGCCAACTCCCGGGAAGACCTGGTGACCCTGGACTTCAACGCACCGCTCAAGGAAATCCTGGCGCTGTTCCGTCGCCACAAGTTCAGCCGCTACCCGGTGTACGACGCCGTGCGCAACGAGTTCGTCGGCCTGCTGCACATCAAGGACCTGCTGCTGGAACTGGCGGCCCTGGACCACATTCCCGAGTCGTTCAACCTGGCCGAGCTGACCCGCCCGCTGGAACGCGTATCGCGCCATATGCCGCTGTCGCAACTGCTCGAGCAGTTCCGTAAAGGCGGCGCGCACTTCGCCCTGGTGGAAGAGGCCGACGGCAAGGTCATCGGCTACCTGACCATGGAAGACGTTCTGGAAGTACTGGTTGGCGACATCCAGGACGAACACCGCAAGGCCGAGCGCGGCATCCTCGCTTACCAGCCGGGCAAATTGCTGGTGCGTGGCGACACGCCGCTGTTCAAGGTGGAGCGCCTGCTGGGCGTCGACCTGGACCACATCGAGGCCGAAACCCTGGCCGGGCTGATCTACGACACCCTGAAACGGGTGCCGGAAGAGGAAGAAGTGCTGGAAGTCGAAGGCCTGCGCATCATCATCAAGAAGATGAAAGGGCCGAAGATCGTGTTGGCCAAGGTGCTGTTGCTCGACTAGGGCACACCCCCTGTAGGAGCGAGCTTGCTCGCGAAGGACGTTAACGATAACGCTGGGATCCTGACACCCGGCAGCGCCCTCAGGTTTTTCGCGAGCAAGCTCGCTCCTACAAAAGCCTTACCGCGTGCCCAGCGCAAAGTTGGGCAACGCCTGCACCGGCTGGTTGAATTCATAGGGAATCGACACCAGCCCCGACGCCGTCGTGCGCTGCACCACAAAATGCAGATGCGGCCCGCTGCTGTTGCCGGTATTGCCCGACAGCGCCAGCGGGCTGCCCACCGCCACGCGCTGCCCTTCCCTGACGCTGACCGACCCTTGCTTGAGGTGCAGGTACACGCCTTGCGTGCCGTCATCGTGCTGCACCCGCACGAAATTGCCCGATGGATCGCTGCCGCGCCCGCTCTGCTCGTTCTCGGTTTTCAGTACGACACCGCCACGTGCCGCGATGATTGGCGTGCCTTCAGGCATGGCAATGTCCATCGCATAACGGCTTTTGAGCTCGGAGTGGCTGAAGGTACCGTTGGGGCCTTGGGTGAGACGGAACGGCCCGCCACGCCAGGGCAAGGGATAACGATAGGAAGCGGGTTGCGACGGATATACAGGCTTGGGAATCACCCGCTCCTGATACACAAACGCCTGCGCCCCGGGCGTGTACCGGTCGCTGAAGACCACAGCGCCGTCGGCGTCGATGGATTTGTAGAGGGTCATGGACATCGCCGGCATGACAACGGCGAACAGTCCACACAACAGCAGTGAGCGCACGAGCATCGGGTTGGCCTGCCAGGGACGACTGAATGGCAGGCTAACAAGGGATCATGACAGTGCTATGTGAACCAAACACTAACCCTGTGGCGAGGGGGCTTGTCCCCCGTTGGGCTGCGCAGCGGCCCCAGTAGAGTTATCGCGCAGGGTCAGGCAGAACTCAATTACAGGGTTTGGGGCCGCTACGCAGCCCAACGGGGGACAAGCCCCCTCGCCACAGGTTTTTTGGAGACCCCATCAAGTCACGCACCCGGCACAAAATGCTTCTGTGCGGTCCCGCGGGCGATCAGCCGCGAAATGTAGTCAAGCTTCTGCGCATCCTGGTCGATAAACCGGAAGGTCAGTTGCAGCCAGTCACTGTCGGGCTTGGGCTCGTAGGCCACCACGGCATGCAGGTAGCCATTGAGACGCGCCACTTCAGCGTTCTCACCCTGCTCCAGGTCGAGCACGGCGCTTTCCAGTACCTGAGGCAGGATTTCACCACGACGCACCACCAGCAGCGCCTCCTTGATACTCAGGGCCTTGATCACACACTGCTGGGTGCCACTGGACAGGCGCAACTGGCCCTGGCCACGACCGCTGGCAGGCGACGCTGCCGCAGCCACCTGCACCGGCGGGCTGTTGAGCAGGCCTTTGCTGGGCGCGGCCACCGGGGCCGGCTTGACTGCGTCAGGCTTGCCACCAGTGAGGGCGCTGAGGGAATCGTTACCGAACGCCGAGTTCATCTTGGTCGGTGCGCTGGCGATCAGCGCGTCGAGGCGGCCAATCTTGTTCAGTGCCTGCTTGACCTTGTTCAGCAACTGCTCGTTGGTGAATGGCTTGCTGACGTAGCCGGAAACCCCGGCCTGGATCGCCTGCACCACGTTTTCCTTGTCGCCACGGCTGGTCACCATGACGAAAGGCATGGCTTTGAGATGAGGCTGTTCACGGCACCAGGTCAACAGTTCCAGGCCGGACATTTCCGGCATTTCCCAGTCGCACAGCACCATGTCGAAGGTTTCGCGCATCAGGATGGCCTGGGCCTTTTTGCCGTTCACCGCATCTTCGATCTTGATCCCTGGGAAGTAGTTACGCAGGCACTTCTTCACCAGGTCGCGAATAAACGAGGCGTCATCCACCACCAATACACTGACTTTGCTCATCGACCCTTCATCCTATAAAAACCCCGGCAAGCATAACGCTTCGCTGATGGCGTTTTGCCAAAAATTCCAACACCACAAACGAAAACGCCCGACCAAAGGCCGGGCGTTTATTTCTCGGGCAATCTTACTTATCGTCAGGAACGCCCGGAACATTAGGGATTTGATCGGTCGTACCTTCAACTTCTGCTTTCATCCGCTTGAGGCCCATGTGCCGCACGTCAGTACCCCGCACCAGGTAAATCACCAGTTCCGAGATGTTGCGTGCGTGGTCGCCGATGCGTTCCAGCGAACGCAGTACCCAGATGATGCTCAGTACCCGCGAGATAGAGCGCGGGTCTTCCATCATGTAGGTCGCCAGTTCGCGCAGCGCCGTCTTGTATTCGCGGTCGATGGTCTTGTCGTATTGGGCCACCGACAACGCCAGCTCGGCGTCGAAACGGGCAAACGCGTCGAGGGCGTCGCGAACCATGTTGCGCACCTGGTCACCGATGTGGCGCACTTCGACATAACCACGCGGCGCTTCGCCTTCCTCACACAACTGGATGGCGCGGCGGGCGATCTTGGTGGCTTCGTCACCGATGCGCTCCAGGTCGATCACCGACTTGGAGATGCTGATGATCAAACGCAGGTCGGACGCCGCCGGCTGACGACGGGCCAGGATGCGCAGGCATTCTTCGTCGATGTTGCGTTCCATCTGGTTGATCTGGTCATCGATCTCGCGCACTTGCTGGGCCAGGCCCGAGTCGGCCTCGATCAGCGCGGTGACGGCGTCGTTGACTTGCTTCTCCACCAGCCCGCCCATGGCCAGGAGGTGGCTGCGCACCTCCTCAAGCTCGGCGTTGAACTGCGCGGAGATGTGATGGGTAAGGCCTTCTTTGCTAATCATGTTGGCGTCCTTGGAACGTCCAGTAAGGTGCGGTCGACCGCAGCATCAGTTCAGTGAGCAACCAGCCACCTGCTAGCCGTAGCGACCGGTGATGTAGTCTTCGGTCTGCTTCTTCGCCGGGTTGGTGAACAGGGTATCGGTGTCGCCAAATTCCACCAGCTTGCCCATGTACATGAACGCGGTGTAGTCGGAAACCCGCGCCGCCTGTTGCATGTTGTGGGTCACGATGACGATGGTGAACTTGGATTTGAGTTCGTAGATCAGCTCTTCGACTTTCAACGTGGAGATGGGGTCGAGTGCCGAGCACGGTTCGTCGAGCAGCAGCACTTCCGGCTCCACGGCGATGGTGCGGGCGATCACCAGGCGTTGCTGCTGGCCGCCGGACAAACCGAGGGCCGACTCGTGCAGGCGATCCTTGACCTCGTCCCACAGCGCCGCGCCTTTCAGTGCCCACTCAACGGCTTCGTCGAGGACGCGCTTTTTGTTGATGCCCTGGATGCGCAGGCCGTAGACCACGTTTTCGTAGATGGTCTTGGGAAACGGGTTGGGCTTCTGGAACACCATGCCCACCCGGCGACGCAGCTCGGCCACGTCTTCGCCCTTGCGGTAGATGTTGGTGCCGTACAGGTTGATCGCGCCCTCGACGCGGCAGCCGTCCACCAGATCGTTCATCCGGTTGAAGGTGCGCAGCAGGGTCGACTTGCCGCAACCGGACGGGCCGATGAAGGCGGTCACGCGCTGCTTCGGAATGTTCATGCTGACGTCGTACAGCGCCTGCTTGTCGCCGTAGTACAGGCTCAGGCCCGGGACTTCGATGGCCACGGTTTCCTGGGCCAGGCTCAGGCTCTGCTTGTCGCGACCCAGGGCTGACATGTTGATGCCGTGGGAATGGGTTTCATGTTGCATGGGATGCTCCCTGTGCTACCAATTCGTTTTGTGGGAGCGGGCTTGCTCGCGAAGGCGTCAGGTCAGTTGACCCATGTATGACTGATACACCGCATTCGCGAGCAAGCCCGCTCCCACATTTAGTCCGCGTTCACTTCAATTAACTGTCCAGCGCTTTGTATTTTTCGCGCAGGTGGTTACGAATCCACACCGCCGACAAGTTGAGCGTGGCGATCACCAGCACCAGCAGCAAGGCGGTGGCGTACACCAGCGGCCGCGCGGCTTCGACGTTGGGGCTCTGGAAGCCGACGTCATAGATATGGAAGCCCAGGTGCATGATCTTCTGGTCCAGGTGCAGGTACGGGTAGTTGCCGTCCACCGGCAGCGACGGCGCCAGTTTCACCACACCCACCAGCATCAGCGGCGCCACTTCACCCGCGGCGCGGGCCACGGCGAGGATCATGCCGGTCATCATCGCCGGGCTGGCCATCGGCAGCACGATCTTCCACAGCGTTTCCGCCTTGGTCGCGCCCAGTGCCAAAGAACCTTCACGTACGGTGCGAGGAATCCGCGCCAGGCCTTCTTCAGTGGCCACGATCACCACCGGTACCGCCAGCAGCGCCAGGGTCAGGGACGCCCAGAGCAGGCCAGGCGTACCGAAGGTCGGTGCCGGCAAGGCTTCGGCGAAGAACAGCCGGTCAACCGAGCCGCCCAGTACGTACACAAAGAAGCCAAGGCCGAACACGCCGTAAACGATGGCGGGTACACCGGCCAGGTTGTTCACCGCGATGCGGATGATCCGCGTCAGGGTGTTCTGCTTGGCGTATTCACGCAGGTACACCGCCGCCAGCACGCCGAACGGGGTCACGATCATCGCCATGATCAGGGTCATCATCACGGTGCCGAAGATCGCCGGGAAAATCCCGCCTTCGGTGTTGGCTTCCCGTGGATCGTCGCTGAGGAATTCCCAGACCTTGCTGAAGTAGAAACCAACCTTGGTCATGTAGCCCATGGCGTTCGGCTGGTAAGCGTGCACCACCTTGCCAATGCCGATTTCGATTTCTTTGCCGTTGGCATCGCGGGCGGTCAGGCTGTCGCGGTTGAACTGGGTGTGCAGGTCGGCCAGGCGGGCTTCGATATCCTTGTAGCGGTTGTTCAGTTCGGCGCGGCCGCTGTCCATGTCGGCCTGGGCGGTGGCGTCCAGCTTGCCTTCCAGCTCCAGTTTGCGACCGTGCAGGCGGATGCGTTCGAGGCCGGCGTTGATGGCGCCGATGTCGGACTTCTCGAGGGTCTTGAGCTGGGCCGCGAGCTTGTTGACGCGGTCTACGCGGGCTTGCAGTTCCGGCCAGGCCGCCTCGCCTTCGGCGATCACCTTGCCGTCCTGCTTGACGTTGACCAGGGTGCCGTAGAAGTTGCCCCACTCACGACGCTCGATGGCCATCAACTCGACCGGCTTGGTCTGGTTGGTCAGCCACTCGCCGACGATCCAGGTGAAGTCATTGCCGTTCAAGTCACGGTTGCCGACCTTGATCAGCTCGCGGGTCATGAACTCCGGGCCTTGGTCCGGCACCGGCAAGCCAGCGCTTTTCAGGCGCTCGCGGGGCACTTCTTCTTTCTGCACCACTTCGCCGACGACGATGTGATTTTCCTGGCCCGGCACGTTGTAGTTGGCCTGGATCAGGTCGGCCGGCCAGAAGTGGCCCAGGCCACGCACGGCAATCACGGCCAGCAAACCAATGGTCATGATGACCGCAATGGACACCGCGCCACCGCTGATCCAGACGCCTGGGGCGCCGCTCTTGAACCATCCATTCAGGGAGTTCTGTTTCACAGACTTCTACCTTTCTTAAAGCGACGAGTATTTCTTGCGCAGACGCTGACGAATCAGCTCGGCGAGGGTGTTCATGATGAAGGTGAACAGCAGCAGCACCAGCGCCGAGAGGAACAGCACGCGGTAGTGGCTGCCGCCGACTTCCGATTCGGGCATTTCCACCGCGACGTTGGCTGCCAGGGTGCGCAGGCCTTCAAACAGGTTCATCTCCATCACCGGCGTGTTGCCGGTGGCCATCAGCACGATCATGGTTTCACCGACCGCGCGGCCCATGCCGATCATCAGCGCCGAGAAGATGCCCGGGCTGGCGGTCAGGATCACGACGCGGGTCATGGTCTGCCATGGCGTGGCGCCCAGGGCCAGGGAGCCCAGGGTCAGGCCGCGCGGCACGCTGAACACGGCGTCTTCGGCGATGGAGTAGATGTTCGGGATCACCGCGAAACCCATGGCCAGGCCGACTACCAGGGCGTTGCGCTGGTCGTAGGTGATGCCCAGGTCGTGGGAGATCCACATGCGCATGTCGCCGCCGAAGAACCAGGTTTCCAGGTACGGGCTCATGTACAACGAGAGCCAGCCCACAAACAGGATGACCGGGATCAGGATCGCGCTTTCCCAGCCATCCGGGACCCGCAGGCGGATCGACTCAGGCAGGCGGCTGAAGACGAAGCCGGCCACCAGGATGCCAATCGGCAGCAGCATCAGCAGGCTGAAGATCCCCGGCAAATGCCCTTCGACATACGGCGCCAGGAACAGGCCGGCGAAGAAACCGAGGATCACCGTCGGCATCGCTTCCATCAACTCGATCACCGGCTTGACCTTGCGGCGCAGGCTCGGGGCCATGAAGTAAGCGGTGTAGATCGCAGCGGCAACGGCCAGTGGTGCGGCCAGCAGCATGGCGTAGAACGCGGCCTTCAGGGTACCGAAGGTCAGGGGCGCCAGGCTCATCTTGGGTTCGAAATCGGTGTTGGCGGCGGTCGATTGCCAGACGTATTTAGGTTCGTCGTAGTTTTCGTACCAGACCTTGCTCCACAGCGCGCTCCAGGAAACTTCAGGGTGCGGGTTGTCCAGCAGCAGCGGTTGCAGCTTGCCGCCGGCCTCGACGATCACCCGGTTGGCCCGTGGCGACATGCCGAAGATACCGTTGCCGTCGACCACCTGGTCCACCAGCAACGTACGGTGGGCAGTGCTGTGGAACACACCGAACTTGCCGGAAGCGTCGAGGGCGGTGAAGCCTTTGCGACGTTCTTCAGCAGTGATTTCAACGATAGGCGCGGTGCCCATCTGGAAGGTACGGATCTGCTTCAGGCGTTGTTCGCCGTCCGGGTCGCGGGCCATGAACCACTGCGCCAGGCCACCGCTGGAGTTACCGATGATCAGCGAGATGCCGCCCACCAGCTGGGTGCTGGCCGTGACTTGCGCCACGCCGTCTTCCAATAATTTGTAGCGACCGTTGAGGCTCTTGTCCCGCAGGCTGAAAACGTCGGCCTGGGCGCGACCGTTGATCACGTACAGCCACTGCTGGCGCGGATCAACGAAGATGGCGTTGACCGGCTCGGTCATTTGCGGCAGCTCGATGCGTTTCTGCTCGGTGGTGACTTCCTCGGTCATCATGTTTTCTTCACGGCTGATGGACAGCACGTTCAGATGGGCACCACTGGAACCAGCCACCACCAGCGTCGAGTCGGTCGCATTCAAGGCGACATGCTCAAGGGAGCGGCCCTGTTCGTCGAGGACGATTGGTGTTTCGCCGTAAGGGTATTCGACGGCGGGCGAGATGGTCTTCTTGCCGTCCGGGTACGACACTTTATAGGTGTGACGGAAAACCAGGGACTGGCCGTTGGACAGGCCGAGGATCACCAGCGGGCTGCCGGGCTGGTCTTCACCAATGGAGGCGACTGTCACGCCCGCCGGCAACGGCAGGTCAACGCGCTTGAGTTCGGCACCCGTGTCAACGTTGAAGAACAGCGCCTGGCCCTTGTCGGAAACCCGCATGGCGACCTGGTTTTGTTCTTCCATGGAGATCATCAGCGGCTTGCCGGCGTCCTGCAGCCAGGCAGGCGCGAGGGCCTCTTCCTTGGTCAGGTTGGCGCCGTGGAACAGCGGCGCGACCACGTAGGCGAGGAAGAAGAAGATCAAGGTGATCGCGCCCAGGACGGCAAGGCCGCCCACCAGCACGTACCAACGGGTCAGGCGATCCTTGAGCGCGCGGATGCGGCGCTTGCGTTGCAGCTCAGGCGTATTGAAATCAATGCGCTTGGGGGGAGAAGTCGTCGTCATGGTGGAATTGGCCAGATCATTCATGCGCACACCCTAGCGATCCTGTATGACAGAAAGATGACAATGCAGTGACGCAAGAAATCCGCCGCGTAGCAGGGCTGGCAGCGGATTAAAAAATGGGAGGCGAGGTCCAGGTCTTACAGACCCCGCCCGGGCCTTGAACCGTGGGTAAACCGCGGTTCAAGGCAGGTTTACCGGCGGCTTATTTGCCACCTTCTTTCAGGCCCAGGTCAGCCAGTGCCTTGGCGGCAACTTTGGCTGGCAGCGGGATGTAGCCGTCTTTCACTACCACTTCCTGGCCCTGTTTGGACAGAACCAGCTTCACGAACTCGGCTTCCAGCGGGGCCAGAGGCTTGTTCGGGGCTTTGTTGACGTAGACGTAGAGGAAGCGCGACAGCGGGTATTTGCCGTTCAGGGCGTTTTCTTCGCTGTCTTCGATGAAGTCAGTGCTGCCTTTCTTGGCCAGGGCCACGGTTTTCACGCTGGCGGTTTTGTAACCGATGCCCGAGTAACCGATGCCGTTCAGCGAGGAGCTGATGGACTGCACAACCGACGCCGAACCAGGTTGTTCGTTCACGTTAGGCTTGTAGTCGCCTTTGCACAGGGCTTCTTCCTTGAAGTAGCCGTAGGTGCCGGATACCGAGTTACGACCGAACAGTTGCACTGGCTTGTTGGCCAGGTCGCCGGTCACGCCCAGGTCGCCCCAGGTCTTGACGTCAGCCTTGGCGCCGCACAGACGAGTCGAGGAGAAGATCGCGTCGACTTGTTCCATGGTCAGGTGCTGGATCGGGTTGTCCTTGTGCACGAACACGGCCAGGGCATCCACGGCAACCGGGATCGCGGTTGGCTTGTAGCCGTACTTCTGCTCGAAGGCAGCCAGTTCGGTGTCCTTCATCTTGCGGCTCATCGGGCCCAGGTTGGAGGTGCCTTCAGTCAGCGCAGGAGGTGCAGTGGCGGAGCCGGCGGCCTGAATCTGGATGTTGACGTTCGGGTATTCCTTTTTGTAACCCTCAGCCCACAGGGTCATCAGGTTTGCCAGGGTATCGGAACCAACGCTGGACAGGTTGCCCGACACACCAGTGGTCTTCACGTAAGCCGGAATCGCCGGGTCAACACCAGCGGCTACCGCGTTAGCGGTCGCAACGCCAGCAGCGACAAAAGTCATTGCCGCCATCAAACGTTTCAGTTTCATGCCTTGCTCCTAGCAGATAGGGATAGTTGGATCGGGGCCAAGTATCGGTAGGCCGTGTGAACACTCTATGTCTGGAATATGACAATTAGATGAAAGGCCAGCATTTATGAAAAAGCTGACAGGAAGGAGAAACGCCAATAAATCCGGGGCTTGCGAGGAGGTTGGAGCGATTTCGTGGAAACAATCTGTAATCGTTGTAAGGCAAAATCTGTGGCGAGGGAGCTTGCTCCCGTTGGGTCGCGTAGCGGCCCCCAGAATGGAACGGCTGCGCAGTTCAACGGGAGCAAGCTCCCTCGCCACAAGGTTGTCCGGCAGTTTTCAAAAACGTGTCAGCGCCCGCGCTTCCACAGGTACCCACCCACCGCCATCCCCATCACGCACAGGGCCGCCACGTAGTAAGCAGGGCCCATCGGGCTTTCCTTCATCAGCAGCGACACCGCTAACGGCGTCAGGCCACCGAATACGGCGTAGGCGACGTTGTAGGAGAACGACAAACCGCTGAAACGCACCACCGGCGGGAACGCTTTCACCATGACATAGGGCACCACGCCGATGGTGCCTACAAACAGGCCGGTCAAGGCGTACAGCGGGAACAGCCAGTCCGGGTGAGCCATCAGGCTGTGATAGAGCGTCCAGGACGTTGCCAGCAACAAGGCACAACCGATGATCAGCACGCGCCCGGCACCAAAACGGTCGGCCAGGGCGCCGGAAGCGATACACCCCAGGCTCAGGGTGACGATGGCCAGGCTATTGGCCTGCAGCGCCACCGTTGGGCTGAAGTGGTAGATCGTTTGCAGCACGGTCGGCGTCATCAGGATAACCACGACCACACCGGCCGACAGCAGCCAGGTCAACAGCATCGACAGTACGATGGCGCCACGATGGTCACGCAACACCGCGCGCAACGGCAGCTCGGCCGCCAGGGTCTTGCGCTGCTGCATCTCGGCGAAGATCGGGGTTTCGTGCAGCCAGCGACGCAGGTACACCGACAACAGGCCGAACACACCCCCCAGCAGGAACGGAATGCGCCAGGCGTAATCCGACACCTGTTCCGGGCTGTAGAGCGTGTTGATGGCGGTGGCCACCAGCGAACCCAACAGGATGCCGGCCGTCAGGCCGCTGGTCAGGGTGCCGCAGGCATAACCGATGTGACGGGGCGGCACGTGCTCGGATACGAACACCCACGCGCCCGGCACTTCACCGCCAATCGCCGCGCCCTGGATCACGCGCATCAGCAGCAACAGGATCGGCGCCCACAGGCCGATCTGCGCGTAGGTCGGCAGCAGGCCCATGATCAGGGTCGGCACGGCCATCATGAAGATGCTCAGGGTGAACATCTTCTTGCGCCCCAGCAGGTCGCCGAAGTGCGCCATGATGATCCCGCCCAGCGGCCGCGCCAGGTAGCCGGCGGCGAAGATGCCGAAGGTCTGCATCATGCGCAGCCATTCGGGCATGTCCGCCGGGAAGAACAGCTTCCCGACTACCGTCGCAAAAAATACGAAGATGATGAAGTCGTAGAACTCCAGCGCCCCGCCCAAGGCAGACAGCGACAGGGTTTTGTAGTCGTTGCGGGTCAGCGGGCGCGACGGTTGCGCACTGCTTGCGGGCACGGAGGACATGGCAAGGCTTCTCTTATAGTAGTCAGGACGGCAAGCCCGGGACTTGCGGCAGGCTTGGCAAGATAGCAAATCGCTTGAAAAAGCACAGCGTTGAGCCGTTAACAGTTCAGATCCGCGAAATATTTCCGCAGCAGACGTGCAATTAATATGAGCAGGAGCACAGTTGCCGGAAAAAGCCGCGATACAGCGTCTATTTACCGACCAAATGAGCGTCGGGAGGTCGTCGTGGCGCCGACGGCTCGATATACTCGGCCCTTGCAAGCGCCAGACCCGCATCCTTGAGGGGCTGCTGTGCCAAAACGCCGTTGGTTATACACCAGCCGATTTGGCAGAGTTTCCCTTTAGTACGCCTTACGAGAAACGCATCGAGCGGTGTATGTTGGTGCTGAAACGTTTTTCCAGAAGACGGCTATCCACTTGAAATACCCATGAAGCGTCACGGGTCAGAGGCACCGGCATGATCGAACTCGAACAAGAAGATCCTATCCCGCAAGGCGATCTCGCCCTGCAAATCACCGCACTCCCGCGTGAAACCAACGGTTTCGGCGACATCTTCGGCGGCTGGCTGGTCGCGCAGATGGACCTGGCCGGCACCGCCATGGCGAGCAAGGTTGCCGGTGGCCGCGTAGCCACCGTGGCGATTGATCGCATGGCATTCCTGGTGCCCGTGGCCGTCGGCGCGCAGTTGTCCTTCTATACCCAGGCCCTGGAAATCGGCCGCAGCTCGATCCAGATGATGGTCGAAGTGTGGAGCGACGACCCGCTGTCCAGCGAATGGCGCAAAGTCACCGAGGCGGTGTTTGTGTTCGTTGCCATCGATGGCAGCGGCCGCACCCGCTCGGTTCCGTCGCGGGCGCGTTAAACATCGCGACGTTTTGACGGTCCATTGCCCCATTGTCTGCCATTGAGAGCGCGCGCCTATGTCTACGCCCAACGTTGAAACCGTAAAACTGGATGAGCTGAACGCTTGGCGCATCCGCCACAACGGCGCCGAATTGGTGGTGGCCCAGCAAGGTGCGCATATCGTCAGCTACCAGCGCGCTGGCGAGAAGCCAATCATCTGGCCCAACGATCAGGTGGTGTTCAAGAAAGGCAAAGGCATTCGTACCGGCGTGCCGGTGTGCTGGCCGTGGTTTGGTGTGTTCGACCGCAACCCGCAGAGCGTCAAGGCCATGTACCAGGGCGCCGAGCCGGCCGGTGCCCATGGTTTCGTGCGGACCGCTGACTGGACGTTGGCTGGCGTTGAGGCTGAAGGTACAGCGCTGAGGGTTGAGCTGGAACTGCCGGTGCCTGAAGGTGGCTTCCCGGGTTGGCCGCATCAGGTCGACCTGAAGATGAGCATCCTGCTGGATGATCAACTGCACATCCGCCTGACCAGCCACAACCACGGCGCCGAGACCGTCAGCCTCAGCCAGGCGCTGCACAGCTATTTTGCGGTCAGCGATGTACGCAACGTGCAGGTCGACGGACTGGACGGGCGGGACTATATCGATACTGCCGACGGCTGGACCCAAAAGCAGCAATCCGGGCTGCTGCACTTCACCGCCGAGACCGACCGCATCTACCTCGACACCCCGACTCAAGTGAACATCGTCGATAAAGACTGGCAGCGCCGCGTTCAGCTCACCAGCACAGGCTCGCGCTCGACGGTGATCTGGAACCCGTGGACCGAACGTGCCAAGGCTTTCAGCGACATGGCCGACGACGGCTGGCAGGGCATGTTGTGCATCGAGACCGCGAATGTGCTGGACGATGTGGTGACGCTGGCGCCAGGTGAAAGCCATACCCTGGGCGTGAGCATCAGCGGTATCGCCCTGTAACCCCAATCAAAAATGTGGGAGCGGGCTTGCTCGCGAATGCGGTGTTCCAGTTAGTGCATGTGCTGACTGACACACCGCATTCGCGAGCAAGCCCGCTCCCACATTAGGTTCTGCATCAGATCAGAGATCCGATTCCTTGACCGCCCGCACCTTCCCCGCATCCAACGCATACGCCGCATCGGCCAGGTCATTGTTGACCTTCTCCACCTTCAGCGTGCCCGTCACCCACAGCGGCGTGTAGATGTCATCCAGCTTCAAGCCCTTGGGATAACGCACCAGCACCAACTGGTTGGGCGGCGGTGGCGGCACGTGGATGCAGGCGCCCGGATAAGGCACCAGGAAGAACAGCGTGCTGCGGCCCTTGGCGTCGGTTTCCAGCGGCACGGGGTAGCCGCCAATGCGAATATTCTTGCCGTTCATGGCAGCCACCGTCTTGGTGGAATACATAACCGCCGGCAAACCCTTGCTCTGCTTCAGGCCACCCTTTGCGGTGAACGTGCCTTGGGCTTCCGGGGAGTTGTGGTCGATTTCCGGCATTTCTTCGAGGGCTTTCTGGTCCGACTTGGGCATCAGTTCCAGCCAGTCGGTTTCCGGCAGTTCGCCAGCGTGGGCCAACCCGGTGCATAGAAGAAGGGATAACAGAAGACGGCGCATGGAGAGGCTCGGCAAGGATTACAGTGCCGGCATTCTAGCCCTCTGCGCCTGCACAGCGCAGAGGGCCTGGTCGCTAAATTACTTCTTTTTCAGCAGACCGTAGATCACCAGCAGCACCACGGCACCCACCAGCGCACCAATGAAGCCTGCGCCCTGGCCCGCCTGATAGATACCCAGTGCCTGGCCACCATAGGTCGCAACCAGCGAACCGGCGATACCCAGCAGGATGGTCATGATCCAGCCCATGCTGTCGTCGCCTGGCTTCAGGAAACGCGCCAGCAGGCCGACGATCAAACCGATAAAGATGGTCCCAATGATACCCATGGCATTTCCCTCTGATTGAAGTGAATTCAGTCAAAGCCTAGTCAGACTTTGGCTTCCTGCAATCAGAGGGTGGCGGGTACCAATGGTTCCGCCCGGCCTTGGGTTATTGCTCGGCGATCAGCGCTTCGACCTTGAGGATCTGCGCTTGCAGCGTCGCGCGATCCTTGCAGCGCAGGTTGGCGTGGCCGACCTTGCGCCCGGCCTTGAACGCCTTGCCGTAGTGATGCAGATGGCAGTCATCAATCGCGATCACGCGATCAACCGGCGGCACCACGCCGATGAAGTTGAGCATGGCGCTCTCGCCGACTTTTGCCGTGGAGCCCAATGGCAAGCCCGCTACCGCCCGCAGGTGGTTTTCGAACTGGCTGCACTCGGCGCCTTCGGTGGTCCAGTGCCCGGAGTTGTGCACGCGCGGGGCGATTTCGTTGGCCTTGAGGCCACCGTCGACTTCAAAGAACTCGAACGCCATCACGCCGACGTAATCCAGTTGCTTCAGCACACGGCTCGAATAATCTTCGGCCAGGGCTTGCAGCGGGTGATCGGTGCTGGCCACGGACAGCTTGAGGATGCCGCTGTCGTGGGTGTTGTGCACCAGCGGGTAGAAACGCGTTTCGCCATCGCGGGCACGCACGGCAATCAGCGAGACTTCACCGGTGAACGGCACGAAGCCTTCCAGCAGGCAGGCAACGCTGCCCAGTTCGGCGAAGGTACCGACCACGTCGGCGGCGGTGCGCAGGACTTTCTGGCCCTTGCCGTCGTAACCCAGGGTGCGGGTCTTCAACACGGCCGGCAGGCCGATGGAGGCGACTGCGGCGTCCAGGTCAGCCTGGGACTGGATGTCGGCGAAAGCCGGTATCGGGATGCCCAGGTCCTTGAACATGCTCTTCTCGAACCAGCGGTCACGCGCGATGCGCAAGGCTTCGGCGCTCGGGTATACCGGCACGAACTGCGACAGGAAGGCCACGGTTTCAGCCGGGACGCTTTCGAACTCGAAGGTCACCAGGTCGACTTCATCGGCCAGTTGGCGCAGGTGATCCGGGTCGCTGTAGTCCGCACGCAGGTGTTCACCCAGCGCAGCTGCGCAGGCATCTGGTGCCGGATCCAGGAAAGCGAAGTTCATCCCCAGCGGCGTACCCGCCAGGGCCAGCATGCGGCCCAGTTGGCCGCCACCGATTACACCGATTTTCATCAATCAACCACCTCAGGCAATGCGTGGGTCTGGATTGTCCAGGACGCTGTCTGTCTGCTCAGCACGGAATTTTTTCAGCGCCGCGTGGAACTGCGGGTGCTTGGCGCCGAGGATGCTGGCGGACAACAAGGCAGCGTTGATCGCGCCGGCCTTGCCGATCGCCAGGGTGGCCACCGGGATACCGGCGGGCATCTGCACGATGGACAACAGCGAATCCACGCCCGAGAGCATCGACGACTGCACCGGTACGCCAAGCACTGGCAGGTGAGTCTTGGCTGCACACATGCCTGGCAGGTGAGCTGCGCCGCCGGCACCGGCGATGATTACCTCGATGCCACGGGATTCTGCTTCATCGGCATACTGGAACAGCAAATCCGGAGTGCGGTGGGCGGAAACCACCTTCACTTCGTAGGGAATGCCGAGTTTTTCCAGCATATCGGCGGTGTGGCTAAGGGTGGACCAATCGGACTTGGAGCCCATGATCACGCCAACCAATGCACTCATCGTCGTGCCTCTTCTCTCTGGGCGCCCGCAGGCGCGTCAAAAAACAACAAGCCACGCGGGAAATCCAGCGTGGCTTGTTGTACGAATTAAGGCCGGTTGGACCGGCCGAAGGCCGCGCAGTATACCGTAATAACGCAGATAAACAGCCCCTGGAATGACCATCTGTCTTACACCGCAAACAGGCGGTTTTATTGACTTCCAGGTCAGCGAACACACCAGAAAACTAATGTGGGAGCGGGCTTGCTCGCGAATGCGGTGGATCAGCCACAGATGGGGTGACTGACACTACGCTTTCGCGAGCAAGCCCGCTCCCACATTTGATCTGTGTGGGCTCAGGTATTCTGCGCCGCGCCGCCTTCCAGCTTGCGCCACAACAACCGCACGTTCGCCTTGCGCACCAACGCACAGCGATACAACCGGATCTCCAGCGGCACATGCCATTGCGGGCCGCCGCACACCACCAGCTCACCCCGGGCCAGCTCGGCGCGCACGCTCAACTGCGGCACCCAGGCAATGCCCAAGCCCTCAAGGGCCATGCTTTTCAGGCTGTCGGCCATGGCCGTTTCGTAAATCGTGGTAAAGCGCAGCGCCCGCTGGCGCAGCAGCAGGTTTACCGAGCGCCCCAGGAAAGCTCCGGCGCTGTAGGCCAGCAGCGGCACGCTGCCCTCGCCTTCCAGGTCGAACAGCGGCTTGCCGTCGGCATCGGCGGCGCACACCGGCAGCATCTCGGTGTTGCCCAGGTGCAGCGACGGGAAGATCTCCGGGTCCATCTGCATCGCCGCATCCGGGTCGTAGAACGCCAGCATCAAATCGCAGCCGCCTTCGCGCAGCGCATGCACGGCGTCGCCCACGTTGGTGGCGACCAACCGCGTGGCGATGTTCAGCCCTTCGTTGCGCAACTGCGCGATCCAGCGCGGGAAGAAACCCAGGGCCAGGGAGTGCGCCGCCGCCACTTGCATGACTTCGCCCTGCCCGCCTTCCAGGTGATGCAGGTGGCGCAGCACCTCGCCGAGCTGCTCGACCACGGTCCGCGCGGTGACCAGGAACAACTGCCCCGCCGCCGTCAGTTCGACCGGCGTGCGCGAGCGATTGACCAGGGTCAGCCCCAGCGCCGCCTCCAGGCTGCGGATGCGCCGACTGAACGCCGGCTGGGTGACGAAGCGCCGCTCAGCCGCCTGGGAGAAGCTGCGGGTGGCAGCCAGGGCGCTAAAGTCTTCCAGCCATTTGCTTTCAAGGTTCATCACATCCTCCCGGGGCACGCACCATTTTGGCACACACGTCCGTCATGGTAACGGGGTCACACCGACATTATGCCGTTTATGCATAGGCCAGTGTTTAACAGCATTGGCCCAAAATCTCCTGCAAGCCTAGCATTCACAGCGTTCCGGCCTAGCCCGGGTCCATATCGAGATGATTTCCGTCATGTCCTCCGCTGCATCTTTCCGCACAGAAAAAGACCTGCTTGGCGTACTCGAAGTACCCGCTCAAGCGTATTACGGCATCCAGACCCTGCGAGCGGTGAACAACTTCCGTCTCTCGGGCGTTCCGATTTCGCATTACCCGAAATTGGTGGTCGGCCTGGCAATGGTCAAGCAGGCAGCTGCTGACGCCAACCGCGAGCTGGGCCAACTCAGCGAAGCCAAGCACGCTGCCATCAGCGAAGCCTGTGCCCGTCTGATCCGCGGCGATTTCCACGAAGAGTTCGTGGTGGACATGATTCAAGGCGGCGCTGGCACTTCAACCAACATGAATGCCAACGAAGTCATCGCCAACATCGCGCTGGAGGCCATGGGTCACAGCAAGGGCGAATACCAATACCTGCACCCCAACAACGACGTGAACATGGCGCAGTCGACCAACGACGCCTACCCGACCGCGATCCGCCTGGGTCTGCTGCTGGGCCACGACGCGCTGTTGGCCAGCCTCGACAGCCTGATCCAGGCGTTCGCTGCCAAGGGTGAAGAATTCAGCCACGTCCTGAAAATGGGCCGTACCCAGCTGCAAGACGCCGTGCCGATGACCCTCGGCCAGGAATTCCGTGCCTTCGCCACCACCCTCGGTGAAGACCTGGCCCGCCTGAAGACCCTGGCGCCTGAGCTGCTGACCGAAGTGAACCTGGGCGGCACCGCCATCGGTACCGGCATCAACGCCGACCCGCGTTACCAGGCCCTGGCCGTCCAGCGCCTGGCGACCATCAGCGGCCAGCCGCTGGTACCGGCTGCCGACCTGATCGAAGCCACCTCCGACATGGGCGCTTTCGTGCTGTTCTCCGGCATGCTCAAGCGTACCGCGGTGAAGCTGTCGAAGATCTGCAACGACCTGCGCCTGCTGTCCAGCGGCCCACGCACCGGCATCAACGAAATCAACCTGCCGGCGCGTCAGCCAGGCAGCTCGATCATGCCCGGCAAGGTCAACCCGGTGATCCCGGAAGCCGTGAACCAGGTGGCGTTCCAAATCATCGGTAACGATTTGGCGCTGACCATCGCGGCCGAAGGCGGCCAGCTGCAACTGAACGTGATGGAGCCGCTGATCGCCTACAAGATCTTCGACTCGATCCGCCTGCTGCAACGCGCCATGGACATGCTGCGCGAGCACTGCATCGTCGGCATCACTGCCAACGAAGCCCGCTGCCGCGAACTGGTGGAACACTCCATCGGCCTGGTCACCGCGCTGAACCCGTACATCGGCTATGAAAACGCCACCCGCATCGCCCGTATCGCCCTTGAAAGCGGCCGCGGCGTGCTGGAACTGGTGCGCGAAGAAGGCTTGCTCGACGACGCCATGCTCGACGACATCCTGCGCCCCGAAAACATGATTGCCCCACGCTTGGTGCCTCTGAAGGCCTAAGCGTTTGTTGCACCGCTCACCAGGTTGAGGGACTAGACACCTCTCACCTTTTGAGGGCCTGAAGGCTCGTTCTTCAGGCCCTTTTTTTTGCCTCAAGGTTGTGAAATGACGCCAATAAAAACTCCAAGATCGCCCAACAAACCCGCCTTGCCCGTAACGCCTTGGCTGAAACCTTTAATCGCCTCGTGCAGACGGATCACCCACTCCTAGGTATAGTGCCGCCCCTCTTCGCGTCAGCGGTCGTCGGTAACGAGACCCTGGGAAGCGCGAAACCGCATGAATAACAACACCCGCAAAAGGATTGGGGTCGAAGCGTCGTGCACTGCCTGGTGCCGAGCGATGCGTCGGACCGTCCTGCGTTTGCCATTAGAAAAATCAGCGAGGAACACTCCATGCTAGAAGTCATCAACGACTTCCTCTCAGGGAAAGTATTGATCGTGCTCATTGTCGGGCTCGGTGGTTACTTCACGATCCGCTCGCGTTTCGTTCAGTTGCGTCACTTTTTCCACATGTTTTCGGTGTTTCGCGACAGCCTGAAAAGCAGCGCCGGCCAGCTCAGTTCGTTCCAGGCGCTGATGCTCAGCCTCGCCGGGCGCGTGGGTGCCGGCAACATCGCAGGCGTCGGCATTGCCGTGACCCTGGGTGGCCCGGGCGCCGTATTCTGGATGTGGGTCACCGCACTGGTGGGCATGTCTTCGAGCTTTATCGAGTGCTCCCTCGGCCAACTGTACAAACGCACCGACGCTGAAGGCACCTACCGTGGTGGCCCGGCGTATTACATCCAGCACGGCCTGCACAAACGCTGGTTGGGCATGGTGATGGCGTTCCTGCTGCTGGTGACTTTCGGCTTCGCCTTCAATGGCCTGCAAGCCCACGCCGTCACCCACTCGCTGAACAACGCGTTTGGCCTCGACACCACCTACACCGGCCTGGCCCTGGCGGTGTTGCTGGGCCTGGTGTTCATCGGCGGGATCAAGCGTATCGCCTCGATCGCCGACCTGCTGGTGCCGGTCAAGACCCTGGTCTACATCGCGGTGACCCTGTACGTGATCGTGCTGCAATTCGACCACGTGCCGGCCATGCTCGCGACCATCGTCAAGAGCGCTTTCGGCCTCGACCAGGCCTTCGGTGGCCTGGTGGGCAGCGCGATCATCATGGGTGTGAAACGCGGCGTGTTCGCCAACGAAGCCGGCCTGGGCAGTGCGCCTAACGTGGCGGCAGTCGCCTCGGTTGAACACCCGATCGCCCAGGGCGTGGTTCAGGCGTTCAGCGTGTTCCTCGACACCTTCGTCATCTGCACCTGCACCGCGCTGCTGATCCTGCTCTCGGGCTTCTACACCCCGGGCTTTGAAGGCGACGGCATTGCCCTGACCCAGAACTCCCTGGCGGCGGTGGTGGGTGACTGGGGCCGGATGTTCATCTCGGTGGCCCTGGCGTTGTTCGTGTTCACCTCGATCATGTACAACTACTACCTCGGCGAGAGCAACCTGCGCTTCATCGTGGGCGACAACCGCAAGGTGCTGATGGGCTACCGTGCGCTGGTGCTGGTGCTGATTTTCTGGGGTTCCATCGAGAACCTGAGCACCGTGTTTGCCTTCGCCGACATCACCATGACCATGCTGGCGTTCGTCAACCTGTTCGCCCTGGCGTTCCTGTTCAAGATCGCCATGCGCATCCTGAATGACTACGACGGCCAGCGTGCTGCGGGCATCAAGACCCCGGTGTTTGATTCCAGCAAGTTCCCGGACCTGGACCTGGACCGCAAGGCCTGGCCGGCAAATCCGGTGAAGCCTGAGCCAGCCGCTCAAGCGACCGCAGAACTGAACGCTCAAGCGCAACGCTAAACCTAGATAGATGACACGCCGCCCGGCCTTGGGCATGCTCTGGGCCCGGCGGCGTTTTTCGTTCAGGAGATTCTTCAATGCAACCAGCCAACAACGTCATGGTGCTCTACACCGGCGGCACCATCGGCATGCAGGCCAGCGCCAACGGCCTGGCCCCCGCTTCGGGGTTTGAAGCGCGCATGAGCGAAGCCCTCGCCCAACTGAATATGCCAGCCTGGCGCTTTCGGGAAATGTCCCCGCTGATCGACAGTGCGAACATGACCCCCGCCTACTGGCAGCGCCTGCGCGCCGCCGTGGTTGAGGCGGTGGACGAGGGTTGCGACGCCGTACTGGTGCTGCACGGCACCGACACCCTGGCCTACAGCGCTGCGGCCATGAGTTTCCAACTGCTGGGCCTGCCCGCGCCGGTGCTGTTTACCGGCTCGATGCTGCCGGCCGGTGTACCCGACAGCGATGCCTGGGAAAACGTCAGCGGTGCGCTGGCAGCCCTGGGCGCTGGCCTGGCGCCTGGCGTGCAACTGTACTTCCACGGTGCACTGATGGCCCCGACCCGTTGCGCGAAAATCCGCAGTTTTGGTCGCCACCCGTTTGCCGCGTTGCAGCGTAACGGCGGCGTCGCCCAAGCCGAGTTGGTTCCGGCGGCGCTGCATTACCGCCAGGCCAAGGCGCTGGCCAATGTGGGTGTGCTGCCACTGGTGCCGGGCATCGCCGCCGCGCAATTGGACGCGTTGATCGACAGCGGCATCCAGGCGCTGGTGCTGGAATGCTTCGGCAGCGGCACCGGACCGAGCGACAACCCGCAGTTCCTCGCCAGCCTGCAGCGCGCGCAGGATAACGGCGTGGTCGTGGTGGCAATCACCCAATGCCATGAAGGCGGTGTGGAGCTGGACGTGTACGAGGCCGGCAGCCGCTTGCGGGGCGTCGGGGTGTTGTCGGGTGGCGGGATGACCCGTGAAGCCGCGTTCGGCAAGCTCAATGCCTTGATCGGCGCCGGGCTGGACATCGCCGAAATCCGCCGCCTGGTCGAACTCGACCTGTGCGGCGAACTGAGCTGACCGGCATATAACTTGCTCCTCTTCCAGCCATCCCCTGGCTGGAAGCCCCCATGCTGCACTCTCACCTCACCACCCTCAATGCCGTCTCGTTGGTGCTCAATACCTTCAAGGCCGAAGGCCAACCCGCCGAGGCCTTGCTGGCCGGCAGCGGTATCTGCGCGGCGGACTTGAGCCGCGCCGACACCCGCATCACCACCAACCAGGAGATGCGCGTGTGCGCCAACGCCGTGGCCCTGCGCCGGGATATCGGCCTGGAGCTGGGCCGGCAAATGCACGTTTCTTCCTATGGCATGCTCGGTTACGCACTGCTCACCAGTGCCACCTTCGGTGACGCTTTGCGCCTGGCGCTGCGGTATCCGGCGCTGCTGGGAACACTTTTCGAGCTGGACCTTGAGGAAGACGGCACGCGCATCTGGTTCAGCGCCGCGGATTACCGGGAAAATCCGGCGCTGGAAACGTTCAACGTCGAACTCTGCCTGGCCTCGTTGAAGGTGATCTGCGACGACCTGCTGGGGCATGCCCTGCCGCTGCTGGGGGCGCGCTTTGAACACGACGCCCCGGATTACCGCGCACGGTACGCCGAAATCTTTGCCTGCCCGCTGCAATTCGGCGCCATCGCCAACGCGTTTGCCTTCGACCGAAGCTGGCTGGACCAGCCCCTGCCATTAGCCGACGCCGTCACCCACCAGGCCATGGCCGAGCGCTGCCGCAAGCAAAACACCGAGTTCACCGGGCGCCAGGCCTGGCTGGGCAAGATTCGCCACCTGCTCGCCAGCCAACTTAGCGCCGCGCCGGGCGTCGACGGCCTGGCCGAGCAGATGAACTGCTCCCCGCGCACGCTACGCCGGCACCTGCATGACTTGGGCTGCAGCTATCAGGAGTTGCTGGACGAGCTACGCTTCGAGCGGGCCAAGCGATTGCTGGGCGAGGATGAGCTGCCCATTTACCGAATTGCCGAGGCGCTGGGCTTCAGCGAAACCGCGAGTTTCCGTCACGCCTTTGTTCGCTGGAGCGGCGTCGCACCCAGCCAGTTCCGCCCCTGAAGCCACTTGCTGGGGCACGGCCGCGCCATTTCGGGGCGAATTGCGGTCACACACTTTGGCCATATTTATCCCCTTTTGGCCTCTCCTGCCATTCTCATTAATCCCACCCGCCGCAAGACTGGACTCACCGATTCAGCCTGCGGAGAACAACAATATGCTGACGATCTACTCGGACGATCACCACCTGCACCATGGCCGGTGCGAGTTGATGGACGGGCAACTGATGCCCTGTTTCGAAATGCCCTCGCGCGCCGACCATGTGTTGCAACGGGTCAAGGACCGCGAACTGGGCCCGGTGCAAGCGCCTGAGGATTTTGGCCTGGCGCCGCTGCAACGTATTCACAGCCCCGCGTACCTGGACTTCTTCAAAGGCGCCTGGCAACGCTGGACGGCATTTGGCCAGGACGGAGACTTGCTGCCCTACACCTGGCCCGCACGCACCTTGCGCCGGGTCATCCCCACCAGCCTGCACGGCCAGCTCGGCTATTACAGTTTCGACGGCGGCGCGCCGATCACCGCCGGCACCTGGCAAGCGGCCTACAGCGCGGCGCAAGTCGCTCTCACCGCGCAACAGGCGATCCAGCAAGGCGCCCGCAGTGCCTTCGCCCTGTGCCGTCCGCCCGGGCACCACGCCGCCAGCGACTTGATGGGCGGATATTGCTACCTCAACAACGCGGCGATCGCAGCCCAGGCGTTTCTCGACCAGGGCCACACAAAGGTGGCCATCCTCGACGTGGACTACCACCACGGCAACGGTACCCAGTCGATTTTCTACGAGCGCGACGATGTGCTGTTCACCTCGATCCACGGCCATCCGGAGGCGGAATTTCCGTTCTTCCTGGGCTACGCCGACGAGTTGGGCGAAGGCGCCGGTGAGGGTTTCAACTTCAACTATCCGTTGCCCGCAGGTTCTGGCTGGGACCGCTGGAGCGCCGCCCTGGAGCAGGCCTGCGGGGATATCGAGCGCTACGGCGCCGACATCATCGTGGTCTCGCTGGGCGTCGACACCTTCAAGGACGACCCGATCTCCCAGTTCAAGCTCGACAGCCCCGACTACCTGGCGATGGGTGCGCGAATCGCCCGCCTCGGCAAACCGACGCTGTTTGTGATGGAAGGCGGCTACGCCGTGGAAGAAATCGGCATCAATGCCGTCAACGTTCTCGAAGGTTTTGAGGGATTCGCCCAATGAACATGCTCAAGCATCTCGTCCTCTGCGCCGCCGTGCTGAGCGGGGCCGCGCACGCCGAAGAAAGAACCCTGCGGGTCTACAACTGGTTCGACTACATCACGCCCAAGGCCCTGGAGGATTTCAAGGCGCAGAACCCCAGCGTCAAGCTGGTCTACGACATCTTCGACACCAACGAAGCCCTGGAGGCCAAGCTGCTGACCGGCAACTCCGGCTATGACGTGGTCGTGCCCTCCAACGTGTTCCTGGCCAAGCAGATCGAAGCCTCGGTGTTCCAGCCGCTGGACCGCAGCAAACTGCCCAACTGGAACCACCTCGATCCCAAGTTGATGAAGCTGATCGAGGCCAACGACCCCGGCAATAAATTCGCCGTGCCCTACATGTACGGCACCATCCTGATCGGCTTCAACCCGGACAAGGTCAAGGCCGCGCTGGGGGCGAACGCCCCCGTGGACAGCTGGGACCTGATCTTCAACGTCGAGAACATCAGCAAGCTCAAGCAATGCGGCGTGGCGCTGCTGGATTCGCCGTCGGAAATCCTGCCCTTGGCATTGCAACACCTGGGCCTGGACCCCAACAGCAGCAACCCGGCGGACTATGTCAAAGCCGAAGCACTGCTGATGAAGATCCGCCCGTACATCACCTATTTCCACTCGTCCAAGTACATGGCTGACATTGCCAACGGCGACATCTGCGTGGCGGTCGGCTATTCCGGCAGCTTCTCCCAGGCCGCCAACCGCGCCAAGGAAGCCAGGAACGGTGTGACCGTGGACATGCGCCTGCCGAAAGAAGGTGCGCCAATCTGGTTCGATATGCTCGCAATCCCCAAAGGAGCCAAGAACCCGGAAGACGCCTACGCCTTTATCAACTACCTGCTGCAACCGGGCGTGATCGCGCCGATCAGCGATTTTGTCGGTTACCCCAACCCCAACAAGGACGCCACCGGGTTGGTGGATCCGGCGATTCGCAACAACCCCAACCTGTACCCGACCGAGGCGGCCATGGCCACGCTGTATACCCTCAAGCCCCTGGGACGTGACGCCGAACGAGCCAGGACCCGCGCCTGGACCAAGATCAAGTCCGGCACCTGATCGGTTGCCGCCGGTTGCGCCTCAGTGCGCAACCGGCGCGCGCCAAACCTGGCCCAAGCGCTTCAACGCCTGGCTGATCTGCGCCTCGGGCACGGCAGCAAACCCCAACACCAATCCGGCACGCTGATCCTGCGGCGTGAGTGACTCCGGCAGCCAATAGCTGCTCAAGCCATTGACCTCCACACCCACTGCCGCCGCCTGTTGGATCAGCGCCTGTTCCCGCGCCAGGCTGTCGACCCGCACGGTCAGGTGCAGCCCGGCCGCCACCGACGGCAGACGGCCAACGCCTTCAATGTCGGCAGGCCATTCGGCCAATAGCGCATTGAGCCGGCTCTGCGCGGCGCGGCGCATGCGGCGTACATGGCGCTGAAAATGCCCGGTCGCCATGAACTCCGCCATCACCGCCTGGGTGCTGACTTCCGAGTGGCGCACATCCACCGCGCGGCGCCGGGCAAAGGCCTGGACCAGGCCGGCCGGCAACACCAGGTAGCCCAGGCGCAGCGCCGGAAAGGCCACCTTGCCGAAAGTCCCGACATACAGCACCCGCCCCGTGCGATCGAGGGCCGCCAGTGGCGCCAGGGGCGCGCCGCTGTAGCGGTACTCACCGTCGTAGTCATCCTCGACGATCCAGCCGCCCGTACGCTCGGCCCAGGCCAGCAGTTCCAGGCGCCGGGCCAGGCTCATCACCACGCCGGTGGGGTATTGATGGGACGGGGTGACGTAGGCCAGGCGGCAACCGCCGAGGCGGTTCAAGGCAGCGCAGTCGATGCCCTCGCTGTCCACCGTCACGCCATGCAATTGGCCACCCGCCACCGCGAACGCATGGCCTGCTGCCCGATACCCCGGATTCTCGATGGCAACCTCATCGCCGGGCTCCACCAGCAGCTGTGCACAAAGGCTGATTGCCTGTTGCGCGCCACTGGTGATTACTATTTGCTCAGCCGTGCACTGCATACCGCGAGAACTGCGTAGATAGGCCGCAATCAATCCACGCAGGCGCGCGTCGCCCGCCGGGTCGCCGTAACACAACTGCTGCAAGTCCGGCTTGCGCCAGAAAGCCGCATTCAGCTTGGCCCACACGTCAAACGGGAACAGATCGAAAGCCGGTACGCCCACCCTGAAAGCCCTCGGCGGACCACTGGGCGGAAGCGCCAAATGATTGTTTTCCACCCGCGCCAGCGCACCGCTGTGGATAACTTGACTGGACGAAAACACAGGTAAATCCGGCCGACTTGTGGATAAACCTGGGGATAAGCCTGTTGATAACCCTGTGGACACTTTTGTGGATAGTTTTTTTGCGGGCGTCGACGTCTGCGGCAATTGCGCCACATAGGTGCCATCACCCACGCGGCCTTCGATAAATCCTTCGGCATACAGTTGGTCGTAAGCGCGAACCACACTGTTGCGCGAGATCGACAGCGCGGCCGCCAGGTCACGGCTGGCGGGGAGCCGGGTGCCACTGACCAACCGGCCATCCAGTACTCGCTGGCGCAGCGCCTGATAGAGCTGGCGGGTGAGTCCCTGGCGGCGGTCCAACTCGATACCCGCCGGGTTGAACGAGAGCGGTGGTTCTAACGCAGGCATGGAATTGGACCTATAAAATTGACTGTAGATGGCTCTTACAACGAACCAATAGCCTGCCTAGGATGCAGGCATTCGCCAAGGAAAATCTTCATGTACACACCACGCGCCTTTGCCCTCGATGACTTGCCCGAAATCCAGCAACTGATCCAGCACACGCGCCTGGCGCAACTGGTGACCTTGGGCGAACAAGGCCTGCAAGCCAGCCATTTGCCGCTGCTGCTCAACCCGGATGAAGGGCCCAACGGCACCCTTTACGGGCACATGGCCAAGGCCAATCGCCAATGGCAGGACCTGCAAAATGGCGGCGAGGCCCTGGTGATTTTTGCCGGCGCCGAGGCCTACGTCAGTCCGTCGTTCTACCCGGCCAAGGCCGAACACGGCAAAGTGGTGCCGACCTGGAATTACATCGCGGTACACGCCTACGGCACCGGCGAAGTGTTCACCGACGCCGAGCGCCTGCTCGAACTGGTCAGCGCCCTCACCGACCGCCATGAAGGCAATCGCGCCCAACCCTGGAAAGTCAGCGACGCCCCGGCCGACTACATCGACGGCATGCTCAAGGCCATTGTCGGCTTTGCCCTGCCGATCCAGCGCCTGGAAGGCAAACGCAAACTCAGCCAGAACCGCAGCCCGGCGGACATCGCCGGTGTTCGCGACGGCCTGGCTGCCAGCACCGACGTACGCGACCAGACCCTCGCCCGCTTTATTCCCAAGGAGCCATCATGAGCCAGATCGAAATCCGCCAGGTCAGCGCCGCCGACCACGCCGCTTGGTTGCCCCTGTGGCAAGCCTACCTGCGCTTCTACAACACCGAACTGCCCGACGCCGTCAGCCAGAACACCTGGCAACGCTTGATCGACGCCAATGAGCCGACCCACTCGGCCCTGGCCTGGCAGGACGGCAAGGCCGTAGGCATGGTCAATTTCATCTACCACCGTTCCAACTGGAGCATCGAGAACTCCTGCTACCTGCAGGATTTGCTGGTAGATCCGGCCCAGCGCGGCACCGGCGTCGGCCGAAAGCTGATCGAATTCGTCTACGCCACCGCCAAGGCCGACGGTTGCTGCAAGGTCCACTGGCTGACCCACGAGACCAACGCCACCGCCATCCAGCTGTACGAACGCATCGCCGAACGCCCCGGTTTTATCCAGTTTCGCAAAGGTCTTTAAGGAGAAGCACAGCATGACGACATCATTGGCCGACTGGAAAGGTGTCCCGGCGCCCACCGTCACCCTTATCGAAGGGCGCTTCGTGCGCCTGGAAAAACTCGACCCGGCCCGCCACGGCGATGACCTGTTCAACGCCCTGCAAGGCCCCGGCGCGGATCCGAAGCTGTGGGACTATTTGCCTTACGGCCCATTCCCCGAGCGCGCCGCCTTCGACGCCTGGCTGAACAACCACGCGTCCCACAGCGACCCGTACTTCTTCAGTGTGATCGACAAGGCCAGCGGCGAGGTGCAAGGCATCCTCAGCCTGATGTCCATCGTGCCCGAGCAAGGCCGCATTGAAATCGGCCACGTGACCTTCGGCGCCCCGATGCAACGCTCTCCGAAAAGCACCGAGGCGGTGTACCTGCTGGCCAGGCACTCGTTCGAGTTGGGCAATCGTCGCCTGGAGTGGAAGTGCAACAACGCCAACGCCCGCTCCAAAAACGCCGCCGAGCGTTTGGGTTTCAGTTTTGAAGGGGTGTTTCGCCAGCACACCGTGGTCAAGGGCCGGAACCGGGATACGGCGTGGTATTCGATCCTGGATGGGGAATGGCCGGCGATTGGGGCGGGGTTTGAGCGGTGGCTGTCAGATGCCAACCAGACCGGTTCGGGACAGTTGAAAACGCTGGTGGAATGCCGTACCTAATCCACCCTGCCCCCCCCTGACAAATGTGGGAGCGGGCTTGCTCACGAAAGCGGTGTATCAGTTACAAATGTATTAACTGACCCACCGTCATCGCGGGCAAGCCCGGCTCCCACATTGTATCTTCAGCGTATCCGAGCCTTGTGCTCAGCCAACCCCGCCCATCTTCAACCCAAACGGCCTGAGCGCCGCATTCAACGACTTGAGCGTCTGATTGCCCTCGCCGTGTTCGATATACACCAGAGTACGCACGTGCACATCGACATTTGGTTCAGCATGGTGACCTCCCCCCAAACGACGCACCACCTCAGTAACCTCCCCGCCATCATTCTGTAAAAAACCTCCGCTATACAGGTCGACTCTTTTCCAAAAATAAGGACGTCTGCCATGCCTCCGTCACCCCAGCGCCTCGTACTCACCCTCGGCCTGCTGGTGGGCAGCGGCTTTGCTGACGCAGCCCCGACCCCACCCAAGACATTGCAGATCGACACACCGACCACCACCGGGCAAACCCTGGGCGGCAGTGACTCGCTGACGATCTCGGCACCCGGCAGCATCACCACCAGCAAAGTGGCCGTGACCCTGAAGGACGGCACCCGCGACAATGGCGTGGTGATCGACAACGCCGGCAGCATTACCTCCACGGGTGGCCGGGCCATCGACAGCAGCGGCGATCTCACCGCCGCGCGCAACTACAGCATCTACAACCGCGCCGGTGGCGTGATCCAGGGCGCCAACGACGCGCTGCGCATCGACAGCAACTTCGCCAGCGGCAGCCTGTTGATCGACAACAACGGCACCATTCGCTCCGCCACCGGCCAAGGGCTGGACCTGGATGCGATCCGCAGCTCCAACGTCACCACCACTATCATCAACCGCCAGGGCGGGCTGATTCGCGGTGACGCCAGCGACGGCATGAAGACCGGCGGCAACGCTACGATCACCAACTACGGCGAGATTTCCACCGGCGACACCCACTCGCGCGATGACAAATTCGACGGCGTCGACATCGACTCCGCTACTGGCGTGACCGTCACCAACTACGGCCTCATCTCCGGCGGCCGCCACGGCATCACCACCGACCTGGGCGCCACGCTGACCAACTACGGCACGGTAATCGGCCGCAACGGCTCGGGCTTTGGTTCCGACGGCGATGGCACGGTGATCAACCATGGCACTATTACCGGCGCATTTTCCGGACTGCAGCCGGACGGCGATGGTGACGGCGTGGACATCGACAAGATCGCCCACATTGAAAACTACGGCATCATCCAGGGCGTCGGCGCCGGCGGTGTCGACAAGAACGGCTTTGCCAACGGCAGCGAAGGCATCGCCCTCGGCGGTGGCTACGTGTTCAACGGCGCGGGTGCATTGGTAAGCGGTGCCAACAACGCGGTGCTGGTGGACGACGGCAGCGACGGCCCGGGACTCGCTGCAACCACCCTGATCAACCATGGCACCATTCAGGGCCTGAACGGCTTCGGCGTGAAGTTCGTCGGCGAGTTTGCCGACGCGGTGGTCAACGCTGGCGTGATCAGCGGCAGCAACGGCCTCGCCCTGGATTTGGGCGGCGGCGATGACACGCTGGCCCTGCTCGGCGGCAGCCGCTTTGTCGGCGTGGTGGATGGCGGCACCGGATATGACCGCGTGATCATGGACGACGTCGCCGGCGGCAGTTTTGGCGACAGCCGCAACTTCGAATGGCTGGACGTGAAGCAAGGCACCTGGACCCTCACCGGCAGCGGCGACTTCAGCGACGGCGGCGAGATTTTCAGCGGCGCCAAGCTGATCAACCAGGGTGGGATCGCTGGCAACCTGACCGTCGATGAAGGCGGTATTTATGCCGGTGGCGGCAGTGTCGGCAGCCTGTTGGTCAAAGGCACCTTGCAGACCAACACCGCCCTCGGCACCGCCAGCATCACCCGCGACCTGACGATGACCAGCGGCTCGACCCTGGCCTATGGCGTGAATGCCGACGGCAGCAGCGCACCGGTCCAGGTCGGCGGCACCGCGTACCTGAATGGCGCGACCCTGGCGGTCAATCCCGGCACCGGCACCTACCCGTGGCAGAGCCACTACACGGTACTGCAGGCCGGCAGCATCAATGGCACGTTCGGCAAGGTCACCAGCGACTATGCCTTCCTCACCCCCACCCTGGATTACAGCCCTACCCAGGTCGGCCTGACCTATTCCCGCAATGACGTGGCGTTCAATCAGTTCGCCAACACCGGCAACGGCACCCGCGCCGCCAACGCCCTGGCGAGCCTGGGCAAGAACAACGCGTTGTACAACGCCTTGCTCAACACCACCAACAGCAGCGCCGGTGCCGCCATCGAGCAATTGGCCGGCAGCAGCACCGCCAACCTGACCAGTGCCACCCTCGGCGCCAGCGCCCAGGTCGGCAACAGCATGTTGAACGCCATGCACCAACTGGGCGGCGGTGCCGGACTGCTGGTGGGCCTTGATCAAAAAGACACCCCCGTACTGGCCGCCACCGGCGTACCCGCCGAAGCCCGCAACCTCAACGATCCCAATGCCCGGGGCCGCCTGTGGCTGCAAGGTATCGGCAGCTACGGCAAGCTCGACGGCGACCACGGCAGCAATGGCCTGACCCAGCGCACCAAAGGCAGCGTGCTGGGGGCCGATTGGGCGCTCGATTCGGACTGGCGCGTGGGCGTGCTGGGCGGTTATTCGAAGACCGACCTGGACACCACCGGCGTCGACGGCAGCGTCGACAGCTGGCACGCCGGCGTCTACGCCATGCGCCAGAGCGGACCGCTGGCCTTGCGCCTGGGTGCTGCGTACAGCGGGCACCAGGGAGACAGTAAACGTACGGTGGCCTTTGACGGTTTCAACGATCGGCCCAAAGGTGACTACGACGCCAACAGCCAACAAGCCTTCGCCGAACTGGGTTATGCCATGGGCAGCGGGCGCCTGAGCGCCGAGCCGTTCGCCAACCTCGGCTACCAGCGCTACCACCGCGACAGCTACAACGAAAAAGGCGGCGCCGCCGCCCTGCATGTCGACGGGCAAACCCAGGACAATTTCAGCAGCACCTTCGGCCTGCGCCTGGCGCACTTGAGCCAGCTGGACAACGGCATCAGTCTCACACCGCGGGTCAGCGCCGGCTGGAAACATACCTACGGCGACGTGGACAGCAGCACCCGCCAGGCCTTCCTGATGGGCGGCACCGCGTTCAACGTCGAAGGCAGCGCCCTGGACCGCGACAGCCTGTTGCTGGAAGCCGGGCTGGATATAGGCCTGTCGGCACGCCATACCCTCGGCGTGGGCTACAGCGGCGAAATAGGCAGTAACAGCCGCAATCACGGGCTGATCGGGCAATGGCAGATGAGTTTTTAATCGCGGCCCACTAGAGACATCTCTGGCAGGCAAAGGGTGGATGGCCTGACATTTATCCGCCCTTTACCCCGCTAGATTTCCCGACCTCATACATCAAGAGGTCGGACCTGCATGCCACTCCTTCAGAAACAACTCGCACTCGCCATCACCTTCGCGCTGGGTGCCACCAACGCTCAATTCGTCCAGGCGCGAGGGGACATCAATCCAGACAGCGAGTGGTTCATCCCGGCGCCAGAGGCCGGCCAGCAAGGCCACCAGCGCCCCAAGCCACCCAAGCCCACTCCCGACTTTAACTTTACCGACCACGCCACCACCCGTAACGGCCAGCAGGTTGCCCGCGTACTGGACTCTGCCGTGGATACCCTCATCAAGTCGGGCGAACTCAATGAGTGGCAAGAGTACGAACTGGACAATATCGCCCGGGAGCTTGGCAGGCTGGCGCCGGGCCGTGTGGGTGCAGTTCTGGAGCAACTGGCAGGCAGCCAGAACGCCAACCTTGGCGCCGCCACTCAAGACAGCATGAAACAGCTCAACAGCAGCCTGCTTTCAGTCATGCGCAGGGCAGGCGACGAACGCAACCTTACGGATGCCGAAGGCAATGGCCACGTATGGTTCCAGGCCCTGGGCAACGCTGGGAAGCTTGAAGGACAGCACGGTAGCGTGGGCCTGCAGCAACACACCCAAGGCCTGATGCTGGGCGGCGACTGGGCAGTGGACGATGCCTGGCGGGTGGGTGTGATGGGCGCCAAGTCCGCCAGCGACCTGAACGCCAAACGCTTCAAGGGCGAACTGGACAGCTGGCACCTTGGCGGTTACGCCGTGCGTCAGGACGGCCCCCTTGCACTGCGCCTGGGGGCGATCTACAGCAGCCATGCCGGCCAAACCCAACGCACCGTAGACTTTGATTTCGTTGAGCGCCGCGAGCAGTCCAAAGGCAAATACAACGCCCAAAGCCAGAACGCTTTCGCCGAGCTGGGCTATCAACTGGACAAGGGCAGTTTCAGCGTCGAACCCTATGCGGGGATCGGCTACCAGCGCTATCACCGCGACCGCTACAAGGAAAAAGGCGGCTTTACAGCGCTGAATGTCGGCGCCCAGACCCAGGAAAACCTCAGCAGCAACTTCGGCTTGCGCCTGGCCAGTGCCTTTACGCTGGACAACCAGATGGCCCTCAAGCCGCACCTGAGCACAGGCTGGAAGCACCTCTACGGTGACGTGAGCAGCACCGTGCGCCAGTCCTCCGCGTGGGTAAAACAGCCGGGCTTCAACAGTGACTTCACCATCGAAGGCACCTCCCTGGACCGCGACAGCCTGGCGCTGCACACCGGGGTGGACCTGGCGCTGTCGACCCGGCACACCGTGGGCCTGGCCTATACCGCCGAGGTCGGCACCCACAGCCGTAACCAGGGTTTGCTGGGCCAGTGGACCCTGGCGTTCTGATTATTGCGGGCAAAAAAAAGGGGGCACATGCCCCCCCGAGGTTTAAGCGGTAGTTTCGAAGGCTGTTGATCAGCCTTCGATTTCAATCAGGATTTCACCCGGGTTGACCCGGTCGCCCTTGGCCACGTGTACGGCGGTGACCTTGCCGGCGATCGACGCCTGTACTTCGGTCTCCATCTTCATCGCTTCAGTGATCAACACAGCCTGGCCGGCCTTCACCACGTCGCCTTCCTTGACCAGCACGTCGACGATGTTGCCCGGCATCGCCGTGCTGACATGGCCTGGCGCGGTGGCGTGCTTGCGCTTGCTGCCGCCACTGCTGACAAACTCGTTGAGCGGCTCGAACACCACTTCTTCCGGCATGCCGTCGATGGACAGGTAGAAGTGGCGCTTGCCTTCGGCCTTGACGCCCACCCCGGTGATGTCCACGCGATAGCTTTCGCCGTGCACGTCGATCACGAACTCGGTCGGCACACCTTCACCACCGGCACGGGCCACGCCGCCGGCTTCAGGAATCGGCAACAGCACTTCAGGGCTCAAGGTGCCAGCGTCGCGCTCTTCAAGGAATTTGCGCCCGATGTCCGGGAACATCGCGTAGGTCAGTACGTCTTCTTCGGACTTGGCCAACGCGCCGATTTCGCCGCGCAACTTGGTCATTTCCGGCTTCAGCAGGTCTGCCGGGCGATGGTCGATCACCTCTTCGCTGCCGATGGCCTGGCGCCGCAGTTTTTCATTCACGGTGCCCGGCGCCTTGCCGTAGCCGCCTTGCAGGTACAGCTTCACTTCGTTGGTGATGGTCTTGTAGCGCTCGCCGGCCAGCACGTTGAAGAACGCCTGGGTACCGACGATCTGCGAAGTCGGGGTGACCAGCGGCGGGAAGCCAAGGTCTTCACGAACCCGCGGGATTTCGGCCAGCACTTCGCTCATGCGGTTCAGCGCGCCCTGCTCTTTCAGCTGGTTGGCCAGGTTGGAAATCATCCCGCCCGGTACCTGGTTGACTTGCACGCGGGTGTCGACGGCGGTGAATTCGCTTTCGAACTGGTGGTACTTCTTGCGCACAGCGTAGAAGTACAAACCGATTTCCTGCAGCAGTTCCAGGCTGAGGCCGGTGTCGAATTCGCTACCTTTGAGGGCCGCGACCATCGACTCGGTACCCGGGTGGCTGGTGCCCCAGGCGAAGCTGGAAATGGCGGTGTCGATATGGTCGGCACCGTTTTCGATGGCCTTGAGCTGGCACATCGAAGCCAGGCCCGCAGTGTCGTGGGAGTGGATGAAGATCGGCAGGCTCTGCTCGGCCTTCAGCGCCTTGACCAGCTCGCCGGTGGCGTATGGCGTCAGCAGGCCGGCCATGTCCTTGATCGCCACCGAGTCGCAACCCATGGCTTCCATTTGCTTGGCCTGGGCCACGAACGCCTCGATGGTGTGCACCGGGCTGGTGGTGTAGGCGATGGTGCCCTGGGCATGTTTGCCGGCGGCTTTTACCGCTTCGATGGCCACTCGCAGGTTACGTACGTCGTTCATCGCGTCGAAGATGCGGAACACGTCGATGCCGTTGACGGCGGCCTTGGCGACGAAGGCTTTGACCACGTCGTCGCTGTAGTGGCGGTAGCCCAACAGGTTCTGGCCACGCAGCAGCATTTGCAGGCGCGTGTTGGGCAACGCCGCGCGCAGTTTGCGCAGGCGCTCCCACGGGTCTTCTTTCAGGAAGCGTACGCAGGCGTCGAAGGTCGCGCCGCCCCAGACTTCCAGGGACCAGTAGCCGACTTTGTCGAGCTTGTCGCAGATCGGCAGCATGTCGTCGGTGCGCATGCGGGTTGCCAGCAACGATTGGTGGGCGTCGCGCAGGATGGTGTCGGTTACGAAGATCTTCTTGCTCATTCTTATATTCCTCACAGGCCTGCGTGGGCGGCGATGGCGGCGGCGATGGCCAGGGCCAGCTCTTCGGGTTTGCGCTTGATCGAGTAGTTGGTCAGCTCAGGGTGGCTTTCCACAAAACTGGTGTTGAACTGGCCGCTGCGGAATTCCGGGTTGCGCAGGATTTCCTGGTAATAGGCGGCGGTGGTCTTCACGCCTTGCAGGCGCATGTCGTCCAGGGCGCGCAGGCCGCGGTCCATGGCTTCTTCCCAGGTCAACGCCCACACCACCAGCTTCAGGCACATCGAGTCGTAGAACGGCGGGATGGTGTAGCCGGTGTAGATCGCCGTGTCGGTACGCACGCCGGGACCGCCGGGTGCGTAGTAACGGGTGATCTTGCCGAAGCTGGGCAGGAAGTTGTTCTTCGGGTCTTCGGCGTTGATGCGGAACTGCAACGCAAAACCCCGGTGCTGAATGTCTTCCTGCTTGACCGACAGCGGCAGGCCCGACGCAATGCGGATCTGCTCACGCACAATGTCGATGCCGGTGATTTCTTCGGTAATGGTGTGTTCCACCTGCACCCGGGTGTTCATCTCCATGAAGTACACCTCGCCCTCGGCGAGCAGGAACTCCACGGTGCCGGCGTTCTCGTAGCCCACGGCCTTGGCCGCGCGCACCGACAGGTCGCCGATGTAGGCACGCTGTTCAGGGGTCAGCTGGGGGCTAGGGGCGATCTCAATCAGCTTCTGGTTACGGCGCTGGATCGAGCAATCGCGCTCGAACAGGTGCACCACATTGCCGAAGCTGTCACCGAGGATCTGCGCCTCGATGTGCTTGGGATTGACGATGCATTTTTCCAGGAACACTTCCGCCGAACCGAAGGCCTTGGTGGCTTCGGAAATTACCCGGGGGAAGGCTTGTTCGAGTTCTTCACGGCTGTTGCAGCGACGGATACCGCGACCGCCACCACCGGAGGTGGCCTTGAGCATCACCGGGTAACCAATGCGGTCGCCTTCGGTGAGGGCTTCAGCGATGTCGGCAACGTTGCCTTCGGTGCCCGGGGTCACCGGTACGCCGGCCTTGATCATGCTGCGGCGGGCTTCGGTCTTGTCGCCCATGCGGCGAATCACTTCGGCCGATGGGCCGATGAACTTGATCCCACGTTCGGCGCAAATGTCTGCCAGCTCGGCGTTTTCCGAGAGGAAGCCGTAGCCGGGGTGCAGCGCGTCGCAACCGGTTTCCACCGCCAGGTTCACCAGCTTGCGCGGGTTCAGGTAACCGGCCAATGGCTCGGCACCGATGCTGTGGGCTTCATCTGCACGCTTTACATGCAGGGCATGGCGATCGGCATCGGAATAGACCGCGACCGAACGAATGCCCATCTCGGCGCAGGCACGCACGATACGTACGGCAATCTCACCACGGTTGGCGATCAGGATCTTTTTTATCACTTGGAAATTCCCTTGAGCCGATTGCTACCTACTTCGACCCTGGAAGCGGGTCGGCGCGTGACCAAATATTTCATGGCAGTCGCGTGACACACACTATGCCCCTGCAGGGATTAACAAAAATCAATAATTATTGGGTTGTGTATAAGCAAAGACTTATAGTCGTCCCATCAAGGGTCGGCAGGAGTGTTTGAACAATGCGTAAGTCATTGATGCGTATGACATTGCGTCAATTGCAGATTTTCAATGAAGTCTGTGATTTGCGTTCCTACAGCCGCGCAGCCGAGGAAATGTCCCTCACGCAACCGGCCGTTAGCCTACAAATCAAGCAGCTGGAGGAGCTGCTGGGCCAGCCATTGTTCGATTACGTCGGCAAAAAGCTCTATATGACTGAAGCTGCTGAAGCCTTGCAACGGGCCAGCCGGGACATTTTCGGCCGCCTGGAAAACCTCGATATGCAGCTCTCCGACATGCAGGGCTCGTTGCAGGGCCAGCTGAAACTGGCGGTGGAATCCAGCGCCAAGTACTTCGTGCCGCACCTGTTTGCCGCCTTCAAGCGCCAGCATCCAGAGGTCAACCTGCACCTGACGGTGGTCAACCGCGCCCAGGTGATTCGCCGGCTTTCAGACAACCGCGACGACCTGGTGATCATGTCGATGGTGCCCCAGGACATGGGCCTGGAATTCCTGCCGTTCCTGAACAACCCGATTGTCGCGGTGGCACCCCACGATCATCCGCTGAGCCATCAAGGGCCGTTGCGCCTGCAGGACCTTGAGCCTTACACGCTGCTGTTGCGCGAGCCGGGGTCCGGGACGCGGATGGCGTGCGAAGAGTATTTCAAGGAGAAGCGCGTGCACTTCACCCAGACGGTGGAAGTGTCTTCGGCCGAGGCGCAGCGCGAGTGCGTGACCGCTGGGTTGGGCGTGGCGCTGCTGACGCGCCACGCGGTCAACCTGGAACTGGCCACCGGCGGGCTCAGGGAGCTGCCGGTGGAAGAACTGCCGCTTTACCGCAGTTGGTGCCTGGTGCAGGCCAAGGCCAAGCGCCTGTCACCGGTGGCCCATGCATTCCTGGGCTTTATCCGCAGCGAGCGGCTGCAGATCAGCGCGCTGGCTGAACGCTTCGCTGGGCAGCCGCGGGTGCCTGCCAGTGGAGTTCCGGATAGTCACTGATGCTCTGTTGCAATTGACGCTGATCGCAGCGGTCTTCAATTGCGCGACGGAAGGCCATGCGGCGCTGGTCTTCCTGCTGGCGGCGGGTCTTGACGGTGCTGTTGCTTTCTTCGTATTGCCGAGCCATTTCGAGTCTCCCAATGCGAGTAAGGGGAGTTCAGGATGGGCTCGGGCAATGACGGTTTAGCGGCATGGGGATGACAGGACGATGAATCTTGCGGGGCAGGACCCAATCAAAATGTGGGAGCGGGCTTGCTCGCGAATGCGGTGGGCCAGCCAGCATATTCAGTGACTGACACTCCGCATTCGCGAGCAAGCCCGCTCCCACAATGGGTCCGCGTACAAACTATCAGTCGTCGAGGGCTTTTACGGACTTGGGTGACAACCGAAGGCTGCGCAAGCTGCGCTTCACGCTCTTGAGGTGGTTGACCAGGCTCGGGCCGCGCGCCATGGCCACGCCCATCGCCAGCACGTCGATCACCACCAGGTGGGCGATACGCGAGGTCAGCGGCGTGTAGATCTCGGTGTCCTCGTGCACATCGATCGCCAGGTTGACGGTCGACAGCTCTGCCAATGGCGTCTGGCTCGGGCACAGGGTAATCAGGGTCGCGCCGCTTTCACGCACCAGGTTGGCGGTGATCAGCAAATCCTTGGAGCGGCCGGATTGGGAAATGCAGATCGCCACGTCGCTGGGCTTCAACGTCACCGCCGACATCGCCTGCATGTGCGGGTCGCTGTAGGCCGCCGCCGTCAGCAGCAAACGGAAGAACTTGTGCTGGGCATCCGCCGCCACCGCGCCGGACGCGCCGAAACCATAGAACTCCACGCGCTGGGCCTGGGACATGGCGGTCACGGCTTTTTGCAGCTCCACCGGGTCGAGCTTTTCGCGCACTTCCATCAGGGTGTGCAGGGTGGTGTCGAAGATTTTCAGGCTGTAGTCGGCGACGGAATCGTCTTCGTGGATCGCAAACTGGCCAAAGCTCGCACCGGCCGCCAGGCTCTGGGCCAGCTTGAGCTTCAAGTCCTGGAAACCGGAGCAACCGATGGCGCGGCAGAAGCGCACGATGGTCGGCTCGCTGATGCCCACGCTGTGGGCCAGGTCGGCCATGGAACTGTGCATCACGGCCGCAGGGTCAAGCAGCACGTGATCGGCAACCTTGAGTTCCGATTTGCGTAACAGGTGGCGCGACTGGGCGATATGTTGCAACAGGTTCAAAGGGCTGGACTCTTGTTATTGGCAGACGCCAGGGATGTAGCAAGCTTGTAGTTATACTACAAGAATTACCGATTTGCCCGTTCGATGCATCACTTAATCACGCTGCTGCCCGCTGATTCAGCGGGCAGGCTCGATGTAGCCCCGCGTGCGGCTTGGGCTCAACTATGGAAAATCGGCATTTTTTCGTAACAAATCCGCCAAGCCATCCGCTTCCACCGGCCGACTGATCAAATAGCCTTGCACCTCGTCGCATTGCTCATCCCGCAAAAAGTCCAGCTGCTGCTGATCTTCCACACCCTCGGCCACCACCTTGAGCGACAGCCCGTGGGCCATGGCAATGATTGCGCGGGTGATCGAGGCATCTTCGCGTCCCTGGCCCAGGCCGCGAATGAACGTCTGGTCGATCTTCACGTAGTCCACGGGGATGCGCTTGAGGTAACTGAGGGATGAGTAGCCGGTGCCAAAATCATCAATCGCCAGCTTCACCCCCAGGTCGCGCAGTTGCTGGAAGGTCGAGATGATGTGCTCGACGCTGTCGAGCAGCTGGCTTTCGGTCAGTTCCAGCTCCAGGTATTGCGGATCAAGCCCGGTTTCTTCCAGCACCTGGCGCACCAGGCTGATCAGCTTGCCCTGGCGCAGTTGGTGCACCGACAGGTTGACCGACACCCGAATCGGCGCCAGCCCCTGGCGTTGCCATTCACAAGCCTGCCAGCACGCCTGGCGCAACACGAACTCCCCCAGCGGCACGATCAGGCCGGTTTCTTCGGCCAGCCCGATAAAGTCGCCGGGCGGCACCATGCCCCACTGCGGATGTTCCCAGCGAATCAATGCTTCGGCCGCATTCAGCTTGCCACTGGCCAGGCACAGTTTGGGTTGGTAGAACACCGTAAGCTGGCGCTCATCAATCGCCTTGCGCAGCTGGTTTTCCAGCTGCAAACGTTCCAGGGTGCTGGCCTGCAGGCTGTCGGTGTAGAACTGGAAGTTATTACCGCCCAGGTGCTTGGCGTGCTGCATGGCCATGTTCGACTGGCTGACCAGCGCGGATATTTCCCGCGCATTGTCGGGCAACAGGCTGACGCCCATTGAGGCACTGACCACCAGCTCGTGCCCTTCCACCGTCACCGGCACCCGCAACTTGGCCAGCAACCGCGTGGCCACCCGCGCCAGGCTCGACAGGTTGCCGTAGGCGTCGAACAGCACGGCGAATTCATCGCCAGAGAGCCGCGCGATGGTGTCGGCCTCAGGCAAGGCGTTGATCAAGCGGCGGGCCATTTTCTGCAACAACTGGTCGGCCACTTCATGCCCGAGGCTGTCGTTGAGCAGCTTGAAACGGTCCAGGTTGATATGCAGTAAAGCCAGGCTGCGGCCACCCTGGCGCACCCGCTGATGGGCTTCGCGCAACCGCTCGCGGAACAGCGAGCGGTTGGCCAGCCCGGTCAATTCGTCGTAGTGCGTGAGATAGCGCATGCGCTCTTCGGATTCGCGCCGCGCGGACAGATCAGCGAAGAAACCCACGATATGGCTGACATTTCCCCGAATATCCCGCACTACATTCAGTTGTAGCCATTGCGGGTAGAGTTCGCCGTTCTTGCGGGTTTCCACGAGCTCGCCCTGCCAGGTGCCGTGGCTGAGCAACGCCTGGCGGATCACCGGGAAGTGGCGCCGTGCGTCGCGGCTGCTGGGCAGCTCCACGACATTGCGCCCGATCATGTCGTCAATGTCGAAGCCGGTAACGCGGCTGAATGCCTGGTTGACGGCTATCAGCACGTAGTCCGGGTCGAGGATCACAATGCCTTCGCTGGCCGCCTCAAACACCGTCGATGCCAGGCGCTGCTGTTCTTCCAGGACCTTGCCGGCGCTGATGTCGCGGCGGGTACCGAGCATCCGCGTGACGCGCCCGCCTGCCGAGCGCTCCACGGCGCGGCCACGGTCCTGGATCCATACCCAATGGCCATCGCCATGGCGCACCCGGTATTCCACCAGGTAGTCCTCGCTGCGGCCTTTAAGGTGCTCCACCAGCGCGCGCTTGAGCAGCGGCAAGTCGTCCGGGTGCAGGCGTGGCTTGAGGTGGCTGAGCATCGCCGTGACGTATTCCGGCTCCAGGCCGAACAACTCCTTGAGCTGGGTATGGTGGACCTCATCGGTTTGCAGGTTCCAGTCCCACAGACCCAGTTCGCTGGCCTGCAACGCCATGGCCAGACGCGCCTCGCTTTTGCTCAGGGCCAGGCTCGCCGCGTCCAGTTCCTGACTGCGCTGATCGACGCGTTGCTGCAGGCCGATCTGTGCTTCGCGCAACTCTTGTTCGACCTGGCGCCGCTGCTCCACCTCACGCACCAGTTCCTGGTTCAGTTGCTCGCTGCGTTGCTGCGCTTGCTGCAGATGCTCGATCAACGCCTGGTTCTGGAAGCGCCTGAGCAGCCCGCGCTGGATCAGGCGATTGACCTGCCATGCCACCAGGCTCAGGGATGCCAGCAGAATCAGGCCCAGGCAACCCCAGCCTTGCTGTTGCGGGTCGCCGCTCCAGAATAAATAGAGGATGGCCGGCACCAGGCAGGGCACGGCAAACGACAGGAAAGCCGGCAGACTGACGGCATAGGCCACACTGGCGGACAAGGTCGCCGCGCCGAGCAGGCCGAACACCCAGGCCTGTTGCGCAAAACTGTCCACAGGGACCAGGGCGATGGCAGCACTGGCCAGCGTCAAGCCGCTGACGGCCGAGCCCAGCATGAACATGCGTCGCCAGATCGGCTGCGCTTGGCGGCTGGGCATGGCGGAATCGAACGCCGCCACCTGAATTACCCGCAAGGCCACCAGCGCCAGCAGCCATACCAGCCAAATGCTGTCCAGCAGATAGCGCTGCGGGCTCCAGAGCAACCAGGCGCAGACCAGTCCATTCACCAGCATTAATAAAGTAGGCAGCAGGGAGCCTTGGTAAAGCAGGCGCGTGCGCTCCACCGCCATCTCCATGGCGTAGTGCTTGCGGATAACCTGCGCCGGCGCCACGGAGGGTCCCGCCAGGTCAATGCTAAGGGTCATAGGCAGTGTTCTTATAATGGTGAGCCCGAAACGTCGACGGAGCATACACAAGCAAACGCTCGGGCCAAACTGCCCCAAGTCATAAAAACAGCGCGACAATCAGGCGCAAACCTTGGAGCCAGACAGCTTGAGTGAGACAGGGCGCGGGCTGTGGGCGATGACCGACCGGTCATCACCGTGAATAGATTGTTGCCTTATCCTGTGTCGACGCAGAAGTTTTCCCGTGACCACCCGGCATTGGGATTTGCCCGACTCCCCCGGGCACCCTAGAATGCGCCGATGCGCGATGATCTCTCTCTTTTGCTGAACTCCCTCAACGATGCCCAACGCCAGGCCGTAGCGGCCCCCGTTGGCCGTCAGTTGGTCCTGGCCGGTGCTGGCTCCGGTAAAACCCGAGTGCTGGTGCACCGTATCGCCTGGTTGATCCAGGTCGAGAACGCCTCACCGCATTCCATCCTGTCGGTGACTTTCACCAACAAGGCCGCTGCCGAGATGCGTCATCGCATCGAGCAGTTGATGGGCATCAGCCCGGCCGGCATGTGGGTGGGCACCTTCCACGGCCTGGCGCACCGCCTGTTGCGAGCGCATTGGCAGGAAGCCGGCCTGAGCCAGACCTTCCAGATTCTCGACAGCGACGACCAGCAACGCCTGGTCAAGCGGGTAATCCGCGAGCTGGGCCTGGATGAACAACGCTGGCCGGTCCGTCAGGCCCAGTGGTTCATCAATGGCCAGAAAGATGAAGGCCTGCGCCCGCAACATATCCAGGCCAGCGGCGACCTGTTCCTGGCCACCATGCGCAGCATTTATGAAGCCTATGAAGTGGCCTGCCAGCGCGCCGGCGTCATCGACTTCTCCGAACTGCTGCTGCGCGCCCTCGACTTGTGGCGCGACAACCCGGGCTTGCTGGCGCACTACCAGAAACGCTTCCGCCACATCCTGGTGGACGAGTTCCAGGATACCAACGCCGTGCAGTACGCCTGGTTGCGCCTGCTGGCCAAGGGCGGCGACAGCCTGATGGTGGTGGGCGACGACGACCAGTCGATCTACGGCTGGCGCGGCGCGAAAATCGAGAACATCTACCAGTACAGCGACGACTTCCCGGACGCCGAAACCATCCGCCTGGAACAGAACTACCGCTCCACCGCCGGGATCCTCAAGGCCGCCAACGCCTTGATCGCCAACAACACCGGGCGCCTGGGCAAAGAGCTGTGGACCGACGGCGGCGAAGGCGAAGCGATCAACCTGTACGCCGCCTTCAACGAACACGATGAAGCGCGCTACGTGGTGGAAACCATCGAAAGCGCCCTGAAAACCGGCCTGGCCCGCAGCGATATCGCGATTCTCTACCGCTCCAACGCCCAATCACGGGTATTGGAAGAGGCCCTGCTGCGCGAGCGCATTCCGTATCGCATCTATGGTGGCCAGCGCTTCTTCGAACGTGCCGAAATCAAGAACGCCATGGCCTACCTGCGCTTGCTGGAAGGTCGCGGCAACGATGCGGCGCTGGAACGGGTGATCAACATTCCGGCCCGTGGCATCGGCGAGAAGACCGTCGAGGCGATTCGCGACCACGCACGCCACAGCGATGTGTCGATGTGGGAAGCGATGCGCCTGCTGATCGCCAACAAGGGCCTGACCGGCCGTGCGGCCGGTGCCTTGAGCGTGTTTGTCGAGCTGATCGAGAACCTGGCCGCCAAGTGCATGGAAATGCCCCTGCACCTGATGACCCAGACCGTGATCGAGCAGTCCGGCCTGATCGCCTACCACGAAGCGGAAAAAGGCGAGAAAGGCCAGGCCCGGGTAGAAAACCTTGAGGAACTGGTCAGCGCCGCCCGCGCGTTCGAAAACACCGAAGAAGACGAAGACCTGACGCCACTGGCGGCATTCCTCGGCCACGCTTCCCTGGAAGCCGGCGACACCCAGGCTGATGAGCATGAAGACAGCATTCAGCTGATGACCTTGCACAGTGCCAAGGGCCTGGAATTCCCCTACGTGTTCCTGGTGGGCATGGAAGAAGGCCTGTTCCCCCACAAGATGAGCCTGGAAGAACCCGGCCGCCTTGAGGAGGAACGCCGCCTGGCCTACGTGGGCATCACCCGGGCGATGCAGAACCTGGTGATGACCTACGCCGAAACCCGGCGCCTGTACGGCAGCGAGACCTACAACAAGGTGTCGCGCTTCGTACGTGAAGTGCCGAAAGGGCTGATTCAGGAAGTGCGCCTGTCCAACAGCGTCAGCCGACCGTTCGGCGGCGGCCAGCAGCAGAACTCCAGCAGCATGTTCGCTGGTTCGGAAATCCCCGAGACGCCGTTCAGCCTTGGCCAGCAGGTCAAGCACGCGATCTTCGGCGAAGGCGTGATCCTCAACTTCGAAGGCGCCGGTGCCCAGGCCAGGGTGCAGGTGAACTTCGCCGAAGGCAGCAAGTGGCTGATGATGGGCTACGCCAAGCTCGAAGCAATCTGAAACAACTGTAGAACATGAAGGATGTTGCCCCACCCTTGTATTTGGCAGCGGTGGGGCCAATATCTGTAATAAGTCCTACAGACGATTCGGTATTGGCCCTACGCAAAAGCCCGAAACACTATGCCGCTAGCCACTGACATCACACCTGTGCAACATGGCGCGCGTGCAATCCACAAATGGGAATTCCCTTTATGAAACGTTTTCTTAGCATCGCCATGGCGTTGTGCATCGGCCTGACGATGAGCCTCGACGCCAACGCCAAGCGCTTCGGTGGCGGCAAATCCATGGGCTCGGCGCCGAGCCACCAGACCAGCCAAATGGCCCCATCCGGCGGCGGCATGGGCGGCGCAGCTGCGACCGCTGGCGCTGCCGGTGCCGCAGGCGCTGCTGCCAAGGCTGGCGGTGCTTCGCGCTGGTTGGGCCCTCTGGCCGGTATCGCGGCCGGCGGCCTGCTCGCCTCCATGTTCATGGGCGGCGGCTTCCAGGGCATGCAGATCTTCGACATCCTGATCATGGCGGTCATCGCCTTCCTGATCTTCCGCTTTATCGCCGCCCGTCGCCGCAAGCAACAGGAGCACATGGCTCCAGCCGGCGCGCCGATGCAGCGTGAAGTGTTCGAGCAAAAGCCTGCTGCCATGGGTTCGATCTTCGGCGGTTCGGCTGCTCCTGCCGCCGCTCGTCCGGTGATCAACGCACCCGCCTGGTTCAACGAAGAGCGCTTCGTCGAAGCGGCCCGCAGCCACTTCCAGTCCCTGCAGCAACACTGGGACGCCAACGAAATGGACAAGATCGCCGAGTTCGTGACCCCGCAACTGCTGGAGTTCCTCAAGCGCGAACGTGCCGACCTGGGCGACGGCTTCCAGTCGACCTACATCGACGACCTGAAAGTGCAGCTTGAAGGTGTGGATGACCGCGCCGACAAGACCATCGCCACCCTGACCTTCAGCGGTGTGTCGAAGACCTCGCGTTTCGACCAGGGCGAAGTGTTCAGCGAAAGCTGGAACATGGAGCGCCCACAAGGCGAAAACCAGCCTTGGCTGGTCGCCGGTATCCGCCAGAACGGCTGATCCCTGCCCGCTTTGAGTACGCAGTAACAAAAACCCCGGACTTGTCCGGGGTTTTCTATTTCACGGTTGCACTTATAGCGAGCTACTGTATAAAACGCCCCTATAAACCGCGCCATCTAGCAAGAGGATCCCGGCCGTGGAAGAAGTTATCGAACAATTGCGTGAAGCCAACGAACCGGTACCGGTTCCTCTGGAGCTGCCTGACGAAGATCAACTGGTGGAAATCGAGGAGCAACTGTTCATCGATATTCCGTTCGTCTTCCGTGAATTTCTGCTGACCGTCAGCGATGTGGTCTACGGCAGCCTGGAGCCGGTGACCGTCACCGACCCACAGTCCCACACCTACCTGCCGGACGTTGCCGCCAACGCCTGGGATGCCGGTGTTGACCGCAGCATGATCCCGATCTGCCAGGACGGCGACGACTACTACTGCGTCGAGGAAGACGGCACCGTGGTGCTGTGGTCCGGCGAAGAAGAACTCGTCACCGAAGAAACCTGGGAATCGGTGTGGCACTGGGCACGGGACGTCTGGCTGGAAAGCTGAGACCCCTGTGTGCCGAGGGCGCTTGTTGTGGCGAGCGAGCTTGCTCGCGCTGGGCTGCGAAGCAGCCCTCTGCGACCCACTCAGTGCTCCGGCGTATCCTTATGGTTATCCAGGGTCTCCAGCAAGGCGACCTGCATCCGCGTATGCACGCGGATGAACCAGCGCCACAGCACGGCGGCCACCGCGGCCGTCACCACGGCGATCAGCACCAGCAACTTGTTGGTCGGCAGGATACTGGCCGACAAGGCTGCCAATAGCAGGAAAATCACCAGCAGCGAAAGAATCGGGATCACTTCGGCGATCACCCGGCGCACGCGCTGAGTGTGGCGCCCGGCCATTTCCGGCTTCACGCTCATCTCCGCCAGCAGCATCGACAGCGCCTTGAGCTTGCGGTACGCCGCAATCAAAAACGGCAGCGACAGCAGCAACGCCCCACCCCAGATCAATGCCTTCTGCCAGCTCGGATCGCTGACCCAGCCTTCCAGGTAGCTGCCAATACGCGCCGCGAAAAAGCTGCCGGCAAAGAAGATCGCCACCACCAGCGCCAGGTTCACCCCCACCTGCAGAATGATCTTGCGGATCATCGACGCCAGCATCGCACCCTCGCCCTGGGGCTGAATGCTGCGCAGCCACTCGCCATACATCCCGAACACCCGGCTCATGCGCTTGGGCATCACTGCGGCAATCTTCAGCGACAGCGGGTCTGCGCCACGGATCAGATAGGGTGTGAGCAGTGTGGTAATCGCAGAAACAGCCACCGCCACCGGATACAGGAAGTCGCTGGTGACCTGCAACGTCATCCCCAGCGCGGCGATGATGAATGAAAATTCGCCGATCTGTGACAGCCCCATCCCCACTCGCAATGAAGTGCGGCCATCGTTACCCGCAATGAACGCCCCCAACCCACAGGACAACATCTTGCCCAGCACCACGGCCACGGTAATCACCGCAATCGGCCAGGCGTATTGCAGGAGGATCTGCGGGTCGATCATCAAGCCAATGGCGACAAAGAAGATCGCGCTGAACATGTCGCGAACCGGTTCGATCAGGCGCTCAATCTTCAGCAATTGCCGGGATTCAGCCATGATCGCGCCGATCAGGAATGCCCCCAGCACCATGCTGTATTCCAGCTTGACCACCAGCAGACAGAAACCGAAACACAGGCCCAGCACGGTGATCAGCAGCATCTCATTGCTTTCGAATTTGGCCACGTATTCCAGCAGGCGTGGCACCAGCAAAATCCCGATCACCAGCGCGACAATCATGAACAGCGAGAGCTTGCCGACGGTGGAGAACACCTCGCCGGAGCTGACCGTGCCGCTGACGGCAATGCTCGACAGCAAGGCGATGATGCCGATGCCGAGGATGTCTTCGACGATCAGCACCCCGAAAATCAGCTGGGCAAAGCGCTGGTTTTTCATCTTCAGGTCATTGAGCGCCTTGACGATGATGGTGGTCGAGGAAATCGCCAGGATCGCGCCCAGGAACAGCGAGTCCATGGTGTTCCAGTCGAACCAGCGGCCGATTTCGTAGCCGATCCAGATCATCAGGATGATTTCGAGGAACGCCGCGATAAATGCGGTGGCGCCAACCTTGAACAGCTTGCGCAGGCTGAACTCAAGGCCCAGGCAGAACATCAGGAAGATCACCCCAAGCTCGGCCAGGGTCTTGATCGTGTCTTCGTCGTGGATCAGGCCAAACGGTGGGGTGTGCGGGCCGATGATGAAGCCGGCGACGATATACCCCAACACCACCGGCTGCTTGAGCCGATGGAACAGGATCGTCACCACCCCGGCCACCAGCATGATCACGGCCAGGTCCTGGATAAAGCTGATGGCGTGCATGGCGAGGGGCTCCTTGAGGGGTACTGGCGCTTTTCCCATTTCCACGCATGCACCCCGAAAGGTCGCAATGAACGGAAAGAAAAGTCTGCCTTGATCGTAAGAATTGCCTTTGAGACGGGCTTTTGAAGGGTAACACCGCGACTTGCGGCAGAAAGCCGGTGCAATATATGGAAACAGATCGCCCCGGGCGTGACGGCAAGCCGGGGGCCAGCGTCCCGTTATGAATGGCTCTGCAAAGATTCCAGCACCCGCAGAGGTGCCTCCCCACCCAATGCCTACAACCCGTGAGTGTGCTATGGAACCCGGAAACGCCCAGCTGTCGATGACAGTATTGATGACCCCTGACATGGCCAACTTCTCTGGCAATGTGCACGGCGGCACGCTGCTCAAGTACCTCGACGAAGTGGCCTACGCCTGCGCCAGCCGTTATGCCGGGCGCTATGTGGTGACGTTGTCGGTGGACCAGGTGATTTTTCGCGAGCCGATCCATGTCGGCGAGCTGGTGACCTTCCTGGCCTCGGTCAACTACACCGGCAACACGTCGATGGAAGTGGGGATCAAGGTGGTCACCGAGAACATCCGTGAGCGTTCGGTACGCCACACCAATAGCTGCTTCTTCACGATGGTCGCGGTGGATGACCAGCGCAAACCGGCCGCCGTGCCGCCGCTGCAACCGCAGAACAGCGAAGACAAGCGGCGGTTTGTGCAGGCTCAACAGCGCCGGCAGATTCGCCAGGAGCTGGAAAAGCGCTATCAGGAAATCAAGGCAGACGGGCCTTAAAGCCCTATCGGGGTTGCCTCGAAGCGAACTCGCGGATGGGCAATCCGGTCCTGGGCGCGCACCAGTTCCAGCTCATAGCTGGCGCACGCCTGGGTTTCCAGCAGTACTTCATGCACCGCTGCAGCAGTGAACTCAAAGGCCGCCACCAGGCTATCCCCCAACAACACCCGCGCCAGGAACAGGCCCGACGTCAGGTCGCCCACGCCCACCGGCTGACGCGGGAATGCCAGCAGTGGCCGACGCAGGTGCCAGCTGCCTTCAGCCGTCACCAACAGCATTTCGAAGCCGTCCGGCAGCTTGCCGGGATAATCCAGGTGCTTGACCAACACCGCTTTCGGCCCGCGGGCCAGTAACGCACGGGCCATCCCCAGGCAATCGAACAGCGACTGCGGCTTGCGCCCGGCAAAGCTGTCCAGCTCCATCTGGTTGGGGCACAGGAAGTCGGCCATCGCCGCCGCTTCCTCCAGCAGGAAGTTGCTGACCTCCTGGGGCACGATGCAGCCTTTTTCCGGATGCCCCATCACCGGGTCACACAGGTAAAGAGCCTTGGGGTTGATCGCCTTGATCCGCGCCACGCCGGTGAGGATCGCCCGGCCCTGGGCCGCACTGCCCAGGTAGCCCGACAGCACTGCATCACAGTTGCCCAGCTCGCCAATCGCCGCGATGCCTTCCACCAGCGCAGGAATTTGCTGCGGCGCCAACACTTCTCCCGCCCACTGACCATACTGAGTGTGGTTGGAGAACTGCACCGTATTGAGCGGCCACACGTTCACCCCGACCCGTTGCATGGGGAACACGGCGGCGCTGTTTCCGGCGTGGCCGAAGACCACATGAGACTGGATCGCAAGCAGATGGGGCGTACGTTTCATGCAGGGGATTTCCGTAAAGCCGTTGATATTCTGGCTGCGCAGTATGCGACTAAACGCGGCCTGTACGACAGACCGGAGACGCAGTTAAGCTGGCCCTACTTTGTTGGAGTTCATCGAATGCTGACCCTCGGAAATATCTTCGTGCTGATGCTGCTGGCGACCGGTGCCGCCTGGCTGTGGCACAACCACGGCCTGCGCGAGCGGGCGCTGGAACGGGTCAAGCAGCACTGCGCCAAGCTCGACATCGAGCTGCTCGATGGCGCCGTGGCGTTGAAGCGCATCGGTTTTGTGAAAGATGCCAGCGGGCGGCGGCGCCTGGCACGGATCTACAACTTCGAATTCACCGTGACCGGCGAAACGCGGCACCCGGGGACCATCACCCAATTCGGCGCCCACAGTGCACAAATCGAGTTGGCGCCCTACCCGTTCGAGATCAAGACGCCATTGCCCAGCGCCGAGATCATTGAGCTAAGCCAGTGGCGCCAGGAGCATGGCAACAGCAAGACCCGTCACTGACGGCAAGCGGTTAACCCACCCTGTAACTGCGCAACGTCCTGCACTTCGCTGAAGATCAATTCGATACGCGAATCCCGCCGCCATTCGCTGGGCTGCCAGGCCAATGCGGCGTTATCCACAGCGTTGGCCGATACCCAGCCATCCAGGCTGTGGATAACCAGTTTTGCCCGTCGCCAGTCCAACGATTGCAGCCATTGCTGAATGCGCCGCGCGTCGAATCGCTGACTCGGATGCCAGCGCCAGCCAATGCTCCAGCCATCCTCCTGGCCCTGGCTGAGGCAGATCGGCGATGCCGGATCCGTCCAGATGGCCGGCATTTGCCCCAGGCCTTTGGGCAACTCGAAGTTATCCACAGCCGCTGCCGCTTGAGCATTCACACCCGGTAACCGGGCCAAGGGCAGTTGCGCCTGCTGCGTCCAATAGATCGGCCGGTCGGGCAGTTGCCCTTGAATCAACAGGCGCTGCGCATCACTTAAGGCTTCATTCTTGTTCAATACCAACAGCCCGGCGCTGGCTAATGCCTCCCGTTGGGCATTGGGTAAAGGTTTGCCCGCCGCCAACGCCTGGGCGTCCAGTACGAGTACGCACGGCTGCACCGCCAGTACCTGCTGCCAGGGCGCTTCCCGCAGTTGCTTGAGCAATTGAGCCGGGTGCCCAAGCCCGGACGGCTCGATAAACAGCCGATCGGGCTTTGCCTTACGCAACAAACGCCCCAGCCCTACCTGGAACGGCGCACCATTGACGCAACACAGGCAGCCACCCGCCACTTCACCAAGGGCAATCCCGTCGTCATCACGGGTGAGCAACGCGGCATCCAGGCCAATCTGCCCGAACTCATTGATCAACACCGCCCAACGCTCGTTGGCCGGGCGCTGGGCCAGCAGGTGCTTGATCAAGCTGGTCTTGCCGGCACCCAGGGGCCCGGCAATCACGTGGGTGGGAATGTTCTGCAGCATGGTGGACATCATTCAGACCGTGTAGAGAGGTTCGATCCTACCCGGTTACGCCGACCAATCCAGCGTCAGAATCAACCGTCGTTGATCCGCTTGCAGCGGCGGCGAGCGGTGGATCAGGCCAAAGCCTTCGTTGCCGTGCCATTTTTCGCCCTTGAGCAACGCCACTTCGCCGCAGTGGATTTGCTCAATGCGTTCTTCCGGCTCAGCACTCGCCTGGCTCAGGTGTCGCCGCTCCATAACCCCCTCGCGCAACCACTGGCTGCCGATGCCGGCGTAGGTCGTGATCAGCCGCACCGGCACATGATCCACATGAAAACGCGGGCACATGGCCTTGTCCAATAGCCGCAAACGCACGCCGATACGCTTGGCTCCCAGCAAACAGGCAAAGGCGCTGACCAGCCACGACACATCGGCGATAAAGCCTTCGTAGCCTTCAAGGTCACGGCAACCCGATGCAAAGTCCTGCAGGTTTGGCTCGGCGTCTTCGCTGTTCAGTTCAACCACCAGCGACTCGGCCAATGGCTCATTGAGTGCCACCAGTAACGCGCCGAACTCGGCGATGTGCAGGGGCAACTGACGCTGCCACACCGCTAGGTTCACGCCGTCCTCAAGGATATCGGTGAGCACGGCCGGGGTTTCGCCGTGGGTCTGGCGTACCGCCGGGCGCAGTTTCAGGGTCGGTGCCAGCATCAGGCAGCCTCTTCGAACCAAGGGCCAAAGGGATCGGCCAACAAGCGCCAGCCTTCGACACCCGTGGCCATTTCATCGTCGGTCAGCAAACAAGCGTCCAGCTCGGCGGTCATCTGGGCGAAGTCGATGTTCTGGCCGATAAACACCAGCTCCTGCCGGCAATCGCCGGTGCTCAGTTGCCAGTTTTTCATGATTGCGGCGATGCCTTCCTCGTCCTGGGGCCACTGGGTTTTCGGCACGAAACGCCACCAGCGCCCGGCAAACCCATGGCGCATCAGGCCGCCAGCCTGGGACCAGCTACCGGCGTCCTGGTGTTTGCTGGCCAGCCAGAAAAAGCCCTTGGAGCGCAGCAGTTTTCCATTCACCCAAGGCCGGTCGATAAAGTCGAAAAACCGCTGCGGGTGGAACGGGCGGCGGGCGCGATAGGCGGTGGAGGCGATGCCGTACTCTTCGGTTTCCGGCAGGTGTTCGCCACGCAGTTCCTGCAACCAGCCCGGCGCCTGGGAAGCACGCTCGAAGTCGAAACGGCCGGTGTTGAGGATCTTCGCCAACGGCACTTCGCCCATGACCATCGGGATGATTTCAGCCTGGGAGTTCAAGCGCTCCAGGATCGCCATCAACTCCTCGCGCTCACTGCTGCTGATCAGGTCGATCTTGCTGATGAGGATCACATCCGCAAATTCGATCTGCTCGATCAGCAGGTCGGTGATCGAGCGCTCGTCCTCTTCACCGAGGGTTTCGCCCCGGGACGCCAGGCTTTCGGCAGCCTGGTAGTCGAGCAGGAAGTTCATGCCGTCGACCACGGTGACCATGGTGTCGAGCCGGGCAATGTCCGCCAGGCTTTGGCCTTCTTCATCGCGGAAGGTGAAGGTTTCGGCCACTGGCAGCGGCTCGGAGATACCGGTGGACTCGATCAACAGGTAATCGAACCGACCTTCCTTGGCGAGCTTTCCGACTTCTTCCAGCAAGTCTTCGCGCAAGGTGCAGCAGATGCAGCCGTTGCTCATCTCCACCAGTTTTTCTTCGGAGCGATTGAGGGTGACGTCGCGCTGGACCTCACTGCCATCGATGTTGATTTCGCTCATGTCGTTGACGATCACCGCCACCCGCAGGTTTTCGCGGTTGCGCAGGACGTAGTTGAGCAGCGTGCTTTTGCCGGCGCCGAGAAATCCGGACAGCACAGTAACGGGGAGACGATTGGGCATCAGGTATTCCTCATCAGGGTTGGCCGGTCAAATCGCCCGTTGATGGCGTTCGCGCAGCTCTTCACGTTCTTTGGCTTCGATACACAGGGTGGCCGTGGGGCGCAGCAGCAGGCGCTTGAGGCCGATGGGTTCGCAGGTTTCACGGCACCAGCCGTATTCACCGCGGGCCAGGCGTTCCAGGGCTTCGTCGATCTTGTCCAACAGCTTTTTTTCGCGCTCCAGCAGGCGCAGTTGCCATTGGCGCTGTTCTTCTGCGCTGCCGACATCGGCGGGATCGCTGTTGGGCTCCTGTTCGCGCAGCACCATGAATTCAGCGTCGATACGCGCTTGCAGCTCGTTGCGCTGGGCCAGCAGCAGCTCGCGGAAGAAACCTTGCTGGGCTTCATTCATGTAGTCGGCGCAGGGTTGGTCGAGAAGGTCTTGTTCGGTCATCGGAGGTGGTTCACGGGTCAGGCTGTCTTTTAATGTTATAGTATAACAATGCAAATAAGCCAATCCCCCTTGCTCGTGACGACGAAGGGCGCAATGCTGGCAGCCGAATAACGCCCCGAGAGCCTCTATGAAATACCTGCTGTGTGCTGTGTTGCTGATGCTGGCGAGCCTGGCCAACGCCCAGGTGCCCAGCCTGCTGGCCAACTGCACCCGCAGCGCCAACCTGCTGGCGTGCGTCGACGCCCAGGGCAATGCCTACAGCGTCGCGACGGCAGGCAGCACTACGTATTTGCGGGGCTTTGAAGTGATCGGAAAACGCTATTGGGCACAAACCAGCAGCCGCTACGGGCAACTGACGTTCTTTACCGGGTTGGCATCCGATGGTGAGGCGTGGGTGGGCTACACGCGGCGAGTGGGCTGGACCACCCTCAACCGGTTTTCCAGTTCCGGTGGTGCCAGCGCCAAGTTCACCTGTAGTCGAATCACCGGCTGTTAGACCTGGCCGGTTTTTTGTTCCTGAACCCAGGCCATGTAGCTGTTCATCGGCGGGTTCTTCTGGAAGTAATTTTTCAACCCTTCAAATAAACCGTCTGCCACCGCCTGTTGATGGCGCGCGGTGACCAGTCGCTGGGCGTCCTGGGTGTTGGAGATAAACCCGGTTTCCACCAGGATCGACGGCACGTCCGGCGACTTGAGCACCGCAAAGCCGGCCTGTTCCACGCGTTTTTGATGCAGCGTGGTGATGCTTTGCAGGCTGCCCAGTACCGAGCTGCCCAGTTGCAGGCTGGAGGCGATGGTGGCGTTCATCGACATGTCGAGAATCACCCCGGCGAGCATCGGGTCCTTGTCCTTGAGATTGAGCAAGGTGGTGGCGCCCAACAGGTCGGCGCCGTTTTCCCGCTGCGCCATGAACCGTGCAGTGGCGGAGGTGGCGCCGCCTTCAGACAGCGCATAGACAGAGGCGCCGGACGCCGTAAGCCGTGGCGCGGCATCGGCGTGTACCGAGATAAACATGTCGGCCTTGTGCTGACGGGCGATGTCCACACGTTTACGCAGCGGCACGAAGAAGTCGTCGTTGCGCACCAGCTTCACATCGAAGCCCTTCTCGCGCTTCAGACGCTTGGCCAGCAACTGGGCGATGGACAGCACCACGTCTTTTTCGCGCTGGCCCTTTGAGCCAATCGCGCCGGGATCCTTGCCGCCGTGCCCAGGGTCGACCACCACGATGATGTCGCGTTTCGGATGAGCCCTGTCCACCGGCGCCGGCACGGGTGCAGCCAACGCGGCCGGTGCCGCAGCGATTTGCATAGGCGCATGAGTGGCGCTTGTCAGGTCCAGCACGAGGCGGTGGCCCTGGCCATCCTGCGGCGGCAGGAGAAAGCTGTTGAGCTGCATCGGCGCCTTCAAATCCAGCACGATCCGCGTATCGCCCTGCCCGAAATGCCCCGAGCGAATCGAGGTAATGCCGCTGTTGGTCAGGGCCAGTTGGCTGAAATCACCGGTCAGCTTCGCGCCGCTCAAATCGATGATCAACCGCTCCGGCGCGGTCAGGGTGAAGGTCTTGTATTGCACCGGGCCGCTGAGGTCCAGCACCAGCCGCAGCTTGTTATCCGACCGCCACAGCCGTGCATTGCGGATCTGCGCGGCAGACACGCCCAAGGGCAAGGTGAACACCGCACTGGCCAGCAGCAGGTTGAGGAGTTGACGTCTGTGCATGACTTACACCGCAAATAAAGGAGCTTCCGTACTCGACATGACTGAATAAAAGACAGAACAGAAAAACTTTCGTCGTTTCAATTGTAATAATATAACATGTCTTTTTATTTCCAACGATGGACCTGCTCATGAACGCGCTGACTCTGCCCGATATCGCCGCGCAGGCTTCACGCCAAGCCTTGCCGCTCGATTGGGTGGGCATGTGCGGCATTGCCCTGCCCATTCTGATCGACGGCCAAAGCCTTAGCGCCACGGCTGATGCCGGCGTCAGCCTGGACGACGGCGAGGCCCGTGGCATTCATATGTCACGGCTTTACCTGGCGCTGGAAATGCTTGAACAGCAGCCGCTTAAGCCAGCACTGCTGCGCAGTGTATTGCAACGTTTTCTCGACAGTCATGAAGGTTTATCCACAAATGCCTACCTGCGAATTCATGCAGGTCTGCTGCTGAAACGTCCGGCGCTGGTCAGCCCGTTGGCCGGCTGGAAAAGCTACCCGGTGAGCATCGAGGCGCGCCTGGAAAACCAGATGTTCCACGTGGAACTAAAAATTGACGTTACTTACTCTTCAACCTGCCCTTGCTCCGCTGCCCTCGCCAGGCAATTGATTCAGCAGCAATTTATCGAGGACTTTGCCGGCACACCGCTGCAGCACGAAGACGTACTGACCTGGCTCGGCAGCGCAAACGGCATCGTCGCCACGCCCCACAGCCAGCGCAGCAGCGCGCTGTTGCAGGTCCGGCTTCAAGGCGATCAGCCAACACTGCCGCTGACCCAGTTGATCGACGAAACCGAAGCCGCCCTCGGCACTGCCGTGCAAACCGCCGTAAAGCGTGCAGACGAACAAGCCTTCGCCCTGGCCAACGGGCAGAACCTGATGTTCTGCGAAGACGCCGCCCGCCGCCTGAACCTCGCCTTGAAACGCTCGGATGCGGTCAATGCCTTCCACTTGAGAGTGATCCACGCCGAAAGCCTTCACGCGCACGATGCCGTGGCCGAAAGCCGCTGGACGAGACCTTCCGAATGATCACCTGCACCGCTTTGCGCTGGGGCGCCCCCGGCCAACCACTGACCCCCGCCGTGGATTTCACCCTGGAAAAAGGCAGCCTTACCGGCATCATCGGCGCCAACGGCACCGGCAAAAGCAGCCTGCTGAAAGTTATCGCCGGATTGCAGAAGCCACTGGCGGGGAAAGTGACGATCGATGTTCCACGCCGAGGTGGCCTGTCGTTTTTGCCCCAGCAACAGAACCTCGACCGCCAGTTTCCTATCAGCCTTGAAGAATTGGTGGCCGCCGGTTTTTGGGGCAGCAGGCAAACCCCGCAACAACGTACCGAACGCCTGAGCGCCGTGCTCGAAGACTGGTGCCTCAGCGGCCTGGAGCATCGGCCGTTGATGGCCTTGTCGGGCGGCGAACTGCAACGCGCCCTGCTCGCCCGCATGAGTTTGGCCGAGTCGCCGATACTGCTCCTGGACGAACCCCACGCCGCCCTCGACGAAGACGGCCAGGCGCTGTGCTGGAAACACATCCACGCCTGGCACGACGCAGGCCGCACGGTGGTCGTGGTGTGCCATGACCTCGGTTCCGTACGCCAACACACCCAGCAAGTGGTGCAGATCAAAAGCAGTGGCTGCGTGTTCGGCTCCAGCAAAGAACTGATCCGCCCGCAGCCGCAAATGCAGGTGGCCTGATGCACTTCGCCGCCCACCTGTGGATGCCGTTTCTCGATTTCGTTTTCATGCGCCGCGCGCTCGTCGGCGGTCTGGTATTGGCATGCAGCACGGCGCCGCTTGGGGTGTTCCTGATCCTGCGCCGCATGAGCCTGATCGGTGACGCGGTGTCCCACGGCATCCTGCCCGGCGCCGCACTGGGCTTCTGGTTTGCCGGACTGAGTTTGCCCGCGCTGACCATCGGCGGCCTGGGCGCCGGCCTGAGCATGGCCGGCCTCGCCGCCTGGATTACCCGTCGCACCGGGCTGAAGGAAGACGCCAGCCTCGCCGCCATCTACCCGATCTCCCTGGCCAGCGGCGTGCTGATCCTCGGCCTCGCCGGCAAACGCCTGGACCTGCTGCACCTGCTGTTCGGCTCGGCCCTGGCGGTAGACGGCCCGACCCTCACCGGCATGCTCTGGGTCTCGGGCTTCAGCCTGGTTGCCATGGTGGTGATCTACAAACCGCTGCTGCTGGACACCCTCGACCCGCTGTTCCTGCAAACCGTCAGCCGCCTCGGCCCGCTGGCCCACGGCCTGTTCCTGACGCTGGTGGTGCTGAACCTGGTGATCGGTTTCCAGGCCATCGGCGCGTTGATGGTGGTCGGCCTGATGATGTTGCCGGCGATTGCTTCACGTTTCTGGAGCCGGCGCCTGCCGGTGTTGATCGCCATATCAGCGGTGCTGGGATGCCTGTCGGTATGGCTTGGCTTGTTGCTGTCGTTCTACTACTCGCTGCCCAGCGGCCCGGCAATTGTGCTGGTGGCTGGCGGCTGGTACCTGCTGTCCGTGGTCTTCGGTCCGGTGCACGGCTTGCTGCGCCGCCCGCCTTTGCTTACATCCCAATGAGGTGTTTCCCGATGCGCGCTCTACTCGTGCTGTTCAGTGTGTTGCTGCCGCTGTCGTTCGCGACGGCCCAGGCTGCCGACAAGCTTCAGGTGGTTACCAGCTTCAGTATTCTTGACGACATGGCCCACCAGGTCGGTGGCGATCATATCCAGATCAGCAACATGGTCGGCCCCGACGCCGACGCCCACACCTACGAACCAACACCGGACGATGCCAAGGCCCTGCTCAAGGCCAAGGTGATCATCAAGAACGGCTTGGGCTTCGAGCCGTGGCTGGATCGCCTGGTCACCAGCACCGAGACCAAGGCCACTGTGGTCACTGCGAGCAAAGGCGTGCTCTCCCACACCATGGAAGAGGACGGCGAAACCATCCCCGACCCGCACGCCTGGCACAACCTGGCCAACACCGTTATCTACGTGAACAACATCACCAAGGCGCTGATCGCTGCCGACCCGGTCAACAAGGCCGACTACGAGCACAACAGCCAGGTGTACCTGAAAGAAATCTACCGCCTGCTGGCTGAAGCCAAGGCCAAGTTTGGCGCGCTGCCACCGGGTAACCGTCGCATCGTCACCTCTCATGACGCCTTCGGCTACCTGGGCCAGGCCTACGGTATCGAGTTCCTGTCGCCTCAAGGCCTGTCCACCGAACGTGAACCGTCGGCCGCCGAAGTCGCCACGCTGATCACCCAGATCCGCAAGGACAAGGTCAAGGCCGTGTTCATGGAAAACATCAAGGACTCGCGTCTGCTCCAGCAGATCGCTGACGAAAGCGGCGCGCAGATCGGCGGCACGCTGTATTCGGACGCCCTGGCCGCAGAAGGTCCGGCCAGCACCTTTACCGGCCTGTTCGAATACAACCTCAACACCCTGTGCGCGGCCCTGAGCAAGCCATGAGCCTGAGCATGCTTGACCTGGAAGAGGCTGCCATCGGCAGCCGCTTTCCACTCGATAGCGTGCTCGACGCCCTGCCGTGGAACAGCGATGGACTGATCGCCGCCATCGCTCAGCAACACGGCAGCGGCGAAGTGTTGATGCTGGCCTGGATGAACCGCCAGGCCCTCGACGAAACCCTGGCCACCAGGCACGTCTGCTACTGGTCCCGTTCGCGCCAGCAACTGTGGCGCAAGGGCGAAACCTCCGGCCACCGGCAACTGCTGGTGGAGGCCCGTCTGGATTGCGACGGCGACGCGGTATTGCTGATCGTCGACCAGCAAGGCCCGGCCTGCCACACCGGCCGGCCCACCTGTTTCTACAACGCCATCGACGGCCGCCACGTAAACATCATCACCGCGCCTCTCAAGGAACCTGACCCATGATCCGCAAGAACCCTTCCGGCGATCTGCCCGTGATTGCCGAATCGGCCTACGTCGACAAAACCGCAATCATCTGCGGCAAGGTGATCATCGGCGAAAACGTATTTGTCGGCCCTTACGCGGTGATCCGCGCCGACGAAGTCGACGCCAACGGTGACATGGACCCGATCACCATTGGGGCCAATTCGAATATCCAGGACGGCGTGGTGATCCACTCCAAATCCGGCGCCGCCGTAACCATCGGCGAGTTCACCTCCATCGCCCACCGCTCCATCGTCCACGGGCCCTGCACCGTTGGTGACCGGGTGTTCATCGGCTTCAACAGCGTGCTGTTCAACTGCGTCGTCGGCGATGGCTGCGTGGTGCGGCACAACTCTGTAGTCGACGGCCGCGATTTGCCCGACGCGTTCTACGTGCCCTCCACCACCCGCATCGGCCCCAACACCGACCTGTCCCAGTTCCCGCCGGTGAGTGTCAGCGCTTCGGAGTTTTCCGAAGACGTGGCACGCACCAACGTCGACCTGGTACTGGGTTACAAAGCCCTGCAAAACGAGTTCTGACCATGAGCCGCCTGCTGATCCGCAACGCCCGCCTGGTGAACGAAGGCGAGGAATTCGAGGCTGACCTGCTGGTCGCCAATGGCCGTATCGAGAAGATCGCCGGCAGCATCGACAATGCCAACGCCACCGTGGAAATCGACGCCCAAGGCCAGTGGCTGCTGCCGGGAATGATCGACGACCAGGTGCACTTCCGAGAGCCCGGCGCGCCGGACAAAGGCAGCTTCTACAGTGAGTCCCGCGCGGCGGTGGCGGGTGGAATCACCAGTTTCATGGACATGCCCAACACCAACCCGGCGACCCTGAACCTGGATGCCCTGGCCGACAAGAAGCGCCGCGCGGCGCTGCATTCGGTGGCCAACTATGGCTTTCACTTCGGAGTGAGCAACGACAACCTCGACACCGTCGCCGCGCTGGACCCGCGGGAAGTCGCCGGGGTCAAAGTGTTCATGGGTGCGTCTACCGGCAATATGCTGGTGGATGATCCGAAGATCCTCGAGCGTCTGTTCGCCGAGGTGCCGACCATTCTCCTGGCCCACTGCGAGCACACCCCCAGCATCCTGGCCCGCGAGCAAAGGATGCGCGAGCGTTTCGGTGAGCACATTCCTGCCGTGGCGCACCCGCTGATCCGCGATGCCGAGGCCTGCTATCGCTCCTCGTCCCTGGCGGTGGAACTGGCCAAGCGGCACGGCACGCGCCTGCATGTGCTGCACATCACCAGCGCACGGGAGTTGGTGCTGTTCGAAGACAAACCCCTGGCGCAAAAACACATCACGGCGGAAGTCTGCCTGCATCACCTCTTGTTCGATGACCGCGACTACGCCCGCCTCGGCCACCAGATCAAATGCAACCCGGCGATCAAGACACGCGCCGACCGCAACGCCTTGCGCCTGGCATTGTTGAGTGATCGTCTGGATGTAATTGGCAGTGACCATGCGCCGCACACCTGGGCGCAAAAACAGCTGCCCTATCGCGAAGCGCCGTCAGGCTTGCCGCTGGTGCAACACGCCCTGCCGGCGCTGCTGGAATTGGTCGCCGACGGCCTGCTGCCGCTGACCACGCTGGTGGCGAAAACCAGCCATCGGGTCGCGGACCTGTTTGCGATCCCCGACCGTGGCTACCTGCGCGAAGGCTATTGGGCCGACCTGGTGCTGATCCAACCCGAGCCTCACGGCAAGCCCGTCAGCAGCCAGCCGATCCTGGCCCGCTGCGGCTGGACGCCGTTTGCCGGGCGCAGTTTCCGGCACAGCGTCAGCACCACGCTTGTGTCCGGCCACCTGGCCTGGCACGACGGGCGCGTGCACGACAGTTGCCAGGGGCTGCCGCTGCATTTTCAGCGCTGAAGAGACTCTGTACCTGGCAATCCAACCAAATGTGGGAGCGGGCTTGCTCGCGAATGCGGTGGGTCAGCCAATAAATCTGCTAACTGATACACCGCCTTCGCGAGCAAGCCCGCTCCCACATTCAGATCGCATTTCAGCCCTTGGCGTTGAGCAACTTGTCGAAGGCCTTGTCCAGGTTGCCTTCAGCACCTTTCAACTTCTCACGACGCTCCTTCAACCAACTCTGGTCCGCGTCGAGATTCTTGCGCGCTTCCACCAGCATCCGCTTGACCTCTTCCGGCTGCGGCCCACCCGTACCCTTGCGAGTCTTGACCATCGTGGTCGGCGACAGTGCAGCCCGGAAACCGGCCTCATCCAGCGGCAACGTATTCGGCGTCCATTTGTATTTGTCCGCGGCCTGGGTGTACAGCTTCTGCGCGTCCGCATACGCGAAGGTCTTCGGCGTGGTGCCATTGCTGCGCGCCTCGGTGACGATCAACGAGGCGAAGCTGTGGCCAATGCGGAACGGCACCTTGAACTGACGCTCCAGGGTGTCGGCCAACTCCATGGACGTGGTCCATTCCGACTCCAGCTCATCCAGCGCTCGCTGCGGGTTGATCTGCAGCGCATCCAGCACGGCATCCATGCTTTTGAACATGTCATCGGTGGACTGGAACAGCCCCAATGAATCGAACGCAAACTTGTAGTCGGTCATGCCGGTGGTGACGTTATGCGCGCGCAAGGTCACGGTTTGCGCCAGGCCCACCACGTCCGAGGCCGATTCCCGAGTGCGCATCAACAACCCCGGGTTGCGTTTTTGCGGCATCGCACTGCTGGTGTAGGTGGACTCTTCGTCCAGCAGCAACCAGGGGCGGATCTGATGGTACTGGGTATGGATATCGCCAATCATCGCGCCGATGCGGATCGCCGAAGACGCCGCGAGGTTCGCCGCCTCGATCGGGATGTCGTAGGTCGACACCTGGCTCGAATCCAGGGAGTTTTCCCGCACGCCGTCGAACCCCAGCAACTCGGCCAGGCGTTCGCGGTTCAGCGGGTAAGCGGAGTTCGCCAGTACCGCGGTGCCCATCGGGCTCAGGTTGAGGCGGGTGTAGAGTTCACGGATGCGTTGGCCGTCGCGATCAAATGCGGCTTCGAACGCCAGCAGGTAGTGCGCATAGCTGATGGGCATGGCCTGCACGCCGTTGGTGTAGGCGGGCACCAGGGTGTCGATGTTCTTGTCGGCGATGTTCAGGATACGTTGGCGGGTGGCGTTCAGTGCCTCGCTGTAGGCCAGCACCTGGGAGCGCAGTTTGGCCAGGCGGTAGGTGGCGAGCATGTCCTGGCGGCTGCGGCCGGAGTGGATCAGCGACGCTTCCGGACCGATCTTGTCGGTCATGATTTTTTCCAGTTGCAGCACGTCTTCCGGGCGCTTGCCATCGGGCTGGTCGGCCTGGTCGATGGCAAAGCGCACGCCGCCGGCGATCTTGTGGCCCATGTCCGGCTTGACGATGCCTTCTTCGGTGAGCATCACGATCGAGGCTTTGTTGATGCGGTTCAACCAGGCGAACTGGGTTTGGGTCGGGTCGCCCTTGGCCTTGTGGGCGCTTTGCGAGGAGCCCGGCGTGGCGCCGACTTTGGCCGCCTGGGCGGCGCATTCTTCGGTGGTTTTGCAGGGCAACGCGCCGGTGTCGGCGGCGTAGGCGCCGTAACTGCTGAACAGGGCAAAGGCGACGGCCAGGTGGATCAGGCTTTTTCTGCTATTCATGTGCAACGCTCCGGGAAAAATCACAGCAAGGGCAGGGTGTAGCTGACGATAAAGCGGTTCTGGTCGATATCGCTGCCGCTGCCATTGCTGCGATACGTGCCATTGCGCCATTTCACTTCAAGGTTCTTCAGGGCACCGCTCTGGAACACGTAGCCGATATCGGTGTTGCGCTCCCACTCGGTGCCTTCCAGGGTTCGGGTACGCACGAAGTTGTCACCCTTGAGGTAGCGGGTCATGAAGGTCAGGCCGGGGATGCCGAGGGCGGCGAAGTCATAGTCGTAGCGGGCCTGCCAGGACTTTTCCTCGGGGTTGGCGAAGTCCGGCGAGATCATCACGTAGTTGACGAGGTAGGAGTCGGTACCGTCCAGGTGGGGGAAGCCGGTGGTGCCTTTCATGCGCTGGTAGGCGGCGCCGAACGAGTGGCCGTGGAGGCTGTAGGTGAACTTGGCACCGAAGGCCTGGTTGTCGATGTTGCTGTTGCCTTCCTTGCTGGAGTCGGCGTAACGCAGGTCGGTCTTGAACGACTGCGCGTCACCCAGTGGCAGGGTATGGACCAGGTTGAAGATGTGTTGCTTGTAGTTGTTCTCGAGGTTGGCGTAGTGGTAGCCGGTGACGAGGGTTTTGGTCCAGGCGTAGCTGGCACTGGCGAAGTCGAATTTATCGCTGGGCACGGCGCCCTTGATGCCTTTGCCGTCGACTTCGATGTCTGCATGGCCGCTGTCGTTACGCAGGGTGTTGCTGGTCAGGCGCCCGGCATCGAAGGTCAGGCCGGCGATGTCCTGGCTGGTCAATTGAGTGCCGCGAAAGGTCTGGGGCAGCAGCCGGCCATCGTTGGGCAGTACGGTCGGCAGCTTGGGGATCAGCGTGCCGAATTTGAGCACGCTTTTGGAGATCCGCGCCTTGGCGGTGGCGCCCATTCGACTGTAGCTGTCCGGTGCGCCATCCTCGCCCACGGGAAGCAGGCCGGTGTTTTGGCGGTCGGGGCTTGAGTCCAGTTTCAAACCCTGCAGGCCAATGGCATCGAGGCCAAAGCCCACTAGGCCTTCGGTGTAACCCGACTGGTAATTGAGGATCAGCCCTTGGGCCCACTCATCGCGTTTGGACTGGCTCGCGTTGGGCTGGCGGTAATCGCTGTTGAAGTAGAAGTTGCGAAATTCGAGGTCGGCCTTGCTGTCTTTGAAAAAGTCAGCTTCGGCAAAGGTTGGGAAGGCGAGGGTCAAACCGAGGGTGGCCGAAGTCAAGCCCAGGGTAATGGGGGATTTGTTCATTGTTATTCCCGTTGTCTGCTGCTTATTTTTAGAATTATCTGGCCGGACGGCGACAGGGAGACGCGTCCGGCTTGCGCAGGCTAACGAGTTGTATTGCAGATTGAAAATATATAGAAAGTGTTGATGCGAGACGAAAAAAGTATGAAGCGGACGCCCGATTTTTCAGGCACTGAAGGGCCAATGTGGGAGCGGGCTTGCTCGCGAAAGCGGTGGATCAGTCAATACATCCGGTGACTGTCACACCGCATTCGCGAGCAAGCCCGCTCCCACACAAGCCCGCTCCCACATTTTGATCTGCGCTTTAGTGCATCTTGCTGTGATCCATGGTTTCCGTCGCATTCAACGCACGGGCTTGGGCCTTCACTTCGATCGACTGCTTTTCACCCTTGGCATTTTCCACGGTGACGGTCAGCGGCACCTGGTCGCCTTCCTTGATCTGGGCGGTGAGGTCGATCAGCATCACGTGATAGCCATCTGGGTCGAGCTTGACGGCCTTGCCGGCGGGCAATGGCACCGAGTCCACCGGGCCCATGCGCATCACGTCGTCCTTCATGGTCATCTCATGGATCTGCACGGTCTTGGCGACCGGCGACGCCACGCTGAGCAGTTTGCTGTCGCTGTCGGCGGTGACGGTCATGAACGCGCCGCTGGACGGCTGGCCCGGTACCGAGGCGCGTACCCAGGCGTCGGTGACCACTGCCTGTGCGCTGGCGTGGGCGGCGAGGCCCAGCAGGGAGAGACCGAGGGCGAAGCGCTTGAGGTGTTGAACGGCAGTCATTAGCAGACCTCCATGACGGTGAGCAGGTCTTCTGCGCACTCTTTGGCGTTAAGCGAGGCAGACAAGCCCAGGCGCAGGGTGCCCCGGGTGTCGAACACAAAGCTGGTGGCGGTGTGGGAGAGGGTGTAGCTGTCGCCGGCGGGGATCTTTTCATAAAAGATTCCGAATTCCTTGGCGGCCACGGCGATTTCTTCCGGGGTGCCGTACAGCGCCTGGAAGCTGGGGTCGAAGGCCTTGACGTAGGCGTCGAGTATCTTGGGCGTGTCGCGTTCCGGATCCAGGGTGATAAACACCACCTGCATGATCTTGCCGTCGCGGCCCATCAGTTTTTTCGCCTGGGCCATGCGCGCCAGTGTGGTCGGGCACACGGCCGGGCACTGGGTGAAGCCGAAGAACACCACCGGCATCAAGCCGCGGAAGGAACTCAAGGTGACGGTCTCGCCGTCAGTGTTCTTGAGCTTGAAGGTGCGGCCCATGATCTTGTCGCTCAGATCCTTGCCGTACTTGAAGTTCAGTTTCGGGCTGTTGTCACAGCCGGCCAGCAGGCCCAGGCCCAGCAATCCCATGCCGGAGAGGACTTTGCGGCGGGTGAATAACGTACTCATCAACTGTGCATCCTGTGAAGCGCCTGGGTACCACGAAGCGTTAAATCAGGCGAGGAGAGCGTGGCATTCTAACAACCCGGGCCTCTGGGCGTAATCTGCGACGTTCTGTCACAGGCCCTGCCGAGCAAGACCAAATGTGGGAGCTGTCGAGCTTGAGCGAGGCTGCGAAGGGATCGCCTCGGTATTCCTGCAAGACCGTGGCGTCTGCATCGCAGCCTCGCTAAAGCTCGACAGTTCCTACAGGGGGAATGGTAAAGTCGCCGCCATGAAACTCTCCCGCCCGGACCGCTCACTCATTGCCTGGACCCTGTATTTTTGCGTCCTGTTCAATGTGTTCGTCTGCGGTTTGGGCCATGGGCAGATGATGGGGCTTGAGCTCAATGGCCTGGGCGGTCAGTTCTGCTCAAGCCTGGGCACCAAGGCGCCGGCCTCGGATGCCGGCCTGGGCAATCCGACGGCCAGCAGCTGGTCGAACTTCTTCGCCTGCCCGGTGTGCTCCGCCGTGACCCTGGGCATCGTCTTCCTGTTTTGCCTGGCCTGGCTGTTGGGCCTGGGGCAAAAGCCGCGCCCGGCCCATGAGCGGCGCAACAAGGCCCCTCCACGGTATTCCTGGCCCTCGGCCAACCCTCGCGCTTCCCCTGCATTCTGACGTGTGCCCCGGGCTTCCTGATACCAGGAGGCGTTCTATCGTCACGAGTGTGAGTGCGTTCCATGAGCTCTATCCTGCCTTCCGGCGCTGCCCGTCTGGTCAGCAAGGCGTCGCGCCGTCCGTCCCGCGGCGACGTGTTGCTACCGTCTGTCGAATACCCGAGTAACGCCCGCTGTTTCGTCCACCTGGATGCACGGTTGCTGCCGTATTGGCACACCTTGTTCGACATCTGCCCCGGTTTGCTCAAGCTCGACCCGCCGGAGGGCTTGAACCTGTTTCGCAGCTTCATGACCTGGGCTTACCGCAACCGTCCCTCCCTTGACTGGACCTACCATGTAAACGTGTGCCGTTGGTTGCTCGGTTCGGTGTATCGCACGCAGATCGATGAAGAGCCCATCGAAGCGTTCATGACAGCGGCCGCGGCCCGTTGGGTCAGCGATGACACCAGCCAGGTCCGGGGCGTGGTTGTGGCCTGGCAAGGCGCGCCGCTTCAGGTGGTGGACTGGAAGCCGGGCAGTGGCGTGGCGCTGCAAAGACTGCCGCCGCTGCCCTGGGATTTCGCCTGGTGCACGTTGGACAGCCAGGGGCAGTTCAGCGGGTGGTTGCCGGTGCCTTGAGGTTCTGCTCAATCCATTGGGCAACGCTGGTCACGGCGATCTGTTGTTGCCCATTGAAGGTAATGGCAGGGTCCCAGGCCACGCCGTTGCCTTGGGCGAAGGCCACCCGGTATTTCATCAGGTTGTCCTCGGGTGCAGCGGCCAGTTCCGCTTCCAGGTAGCGCACCGACCAGCGTTCGCGTTTGAGGGTGAGCCCCAGTTGCGCATCCACGGTATCGGCCAGCTCGCCGTAGGTCAGGGTGTCGCCGGCGGTGTACACCACCTGATTGGTGATCGGCGGCGTGCTGAACAGGATGCGTGCCGTCAGCAGGCCGATGTCCTCAGGCGTGGTGACGGTGACAGCGGTGTCCCAATCTCCCAATGCATGCACGGTATTCTGCGCCAGGTCGACGACGCCGAAGGACGGTTCAAACAGGAAGCTGGTGAACATCCCGGTGGAGACAATCACCCATTGCGTGCCTTGCTGGGAGCGCAGCAAGTCGCGCACGTCAAGCTGTTCATCCCAGAGGTCCTGGGCCGAACCGCGGCCGATCACGTCGTAGTCCACACCGAACTGCCACGGTACATAACGTTTCACGCCGCCTGCGATGACCGCGCGGGTCAGCTTGCGCTGAGTGCCGGGGCCTGCGGCAAAGCCGATGCAACTGATCACGGTGTGATAGTCGGCGAACACCGTTGCCAGCTCGGCCTCGGAGCCATTGGCCAGGTCACCCGCCAGCAGCTCAATGCCCAAGGCGCGCAGTTCGATGATTTCCTGCTGTTTGGCCGGGTCGGGGGAGTTCAGTGTGGCGGGGCGCAGCAACACCGTCACAGACACATTTTGCGGTGCAGCCAGGCGGGACAGTTGGCGCAGTACCGCCAGGCCCAGTTCGCCGGCGCCCAGTACAAGGATCGAAGCAGTCATAGGGGTCTCGGTTCAGGTGAAAGTCATGCCATGCTTGCAGAATTGCCGACCGCGCATAAGAAGGCACACCAGTGATACCGGGAGTAGAAGGTGGATAACGACGAGATCATCAGGCGCTCACAAGCCGCCTGTGAAGCCCTTAGCGCCGATGAAGACGGGCTCAAACGGCAGGTGCTGACCCATGCGGGAAACCGCTGGTCGTTGGGCATCGTGCACCTGTTGGGCGTGAACGGCCGGCTGCGCCACGCCGAGATCGGCCGACGCATGGAGGGCGTCACCCAGCGCATGCTCACGCGGACCTTGCGCCAGCTGGAGCGCGATGGCCTGGTGCTGCGCCATGACTTCCAGGAGGTGCCGCCCAAGGTCGAATACCAGCTATCGGAGTTGGGCAAACAGCTGCTGGTGCACATGATTCCGTTGTGGACGTGGGTGGTGGAAAATGCCGACGGATTCAGGCGATCCCGGGAGCAGTTCGACGCTGATCAGGCGCTGTGATCAAGACGTGGGCCGGCAGTCTGCACGTTTGCTCGCAGGCCCATCCTCGGGAAACAGGTGCGCATGCAGGTAGTCGATAAACACCCGCAGCTTGGGCGTTGGATGGCGGCCCGAAGGCCACATGATCCGGAAGTTCTCTGCTTCCGAACACGCCTCCAGCACCGGCACCAATTGTCCGCTGTCGAGCCATTCACGAATGGCGAAATCCGCCAGGTAGGCGATGCCGATACCTTGCACGGCAAAGCAGATGCGCGCTTCCAGGTTGTTGCAGACCATCGCGGCGGACAGTGGGAAATCAGCTTCCACCCCGTCCTGGCGCAGGGGCCAGCGCTGCATTTTGCCGGTGTTGGGGTAGCGGAACTTGATGCATGCATGCTGAGCCAGGTCTTCCGGCCGTTGCGGCGTGCCGCGCTCGGCGAGGTAAGCCGGTGATGCTACCAGCAGCATCCGGTAGCCGCCGATCAGGCGCGATGTGAGGCGCGAGTCGGGCGCTTCACCGCTGCGCAGCACGGCGTCGTAACCTTCTTCCACCACGTCCACGCGGCGGTCGGTAAAGCTCAGGTCCAGCTGCACCTCGGGGTAGGCTTTCTTGAATTGCGCGAGCACCTGCAAGAACGGATGGCCCACCAGCGGCAGGCTGACCTTGAGCCGGCCACGAGGCGCCGACACGGTTTGCGAAAGCTCGGCTTCGGCTTCGTCGATCTCCATCAGGATGCGCCGGCTGCGCTCCAGAAACAGCTCGCCCTCGGCAGTCAGCGTGACGCTGCGGGTGCTGCGGTTGAACAGGCGCACACCCAGGCGTTCCTCCAGGCGTACCACGCTCTTGCCGACTGCCGAGGCCGTTACGCCCAGCACGCGCCCGGCGGCGACAAAGCTGCGGGTTTCGGCGACCTGCACAAAAACATTCAGGGTGTTGAGGCTGTCCATCGAGGCTCCGGTTTGGCTGAGGCGAGGCCTGGCTACCTTATCCCGATTGCGGAACAAAAGCTCCGTAGACAGTGGAGCCGGCGCCCCCTTAATCCCGTGAGGACAGGCCCATATCCTTGTGGCATTGCCCATTCACGAGGAATACCAAGATGACCGACACCATGAAACGCTGGGAAACACCTGCATTGGGACTGCACACACTGCGCCTTGCCGACGTGCCACGCCCCATCGCGAAGGCCGGGGAGGTATTGGTGCGCGTCGAGGCCGTCTCGCTCAATTACCGCGACGGTGAAGTGGTCGAAAACAGCATGGGTGCCGACCTCACATTCCCATTCACGCCGGCCTCCGACATGGCGGGCACGGTGGTCGCCGTGGGCGAGGGCGTTACGCGTTTCAAGGTGGGCGACAAGCTGCTGTCGACGTTTTTTGCCGGATGGGTCGATGGCGCTCCGCTGTCCTGGAGTGAAGCGCCGCCTCAGGGTGGCCCGCTCCCCGGCATGCTCGCCGAGTACGTGGCAACACCTGCCGAATGGTGCGTGCATGCGCCCCTCAGCCTCACCGCAGGGCAGGCCAGCACCTTGCCAGTGGCCGCCTTGACGGCGTGGATGGCGCTGTTCGAACTGGGCCACCTGCACGCCGGCCATACCGTGGTGGTGCAGGGCACCGGTGGCGTCTCGCTGTTTGCGGTGCAACTGGCTGCGGCCAATGGTGCCCGCGTTATCATCACCAGTAGCAGCGATGAAAAGATCGCGCGTGCCATAGAGCTGGGTGCCACCCATGGCATCAACCGCAGCCGGGTACCGGAATGGCACACGGCGGTGCAAGCGCTGACCGATGGGCGTGGCGCCGAACATATCCTGGAAATGGCCGGCGGTGACAACCTCACGCGTTCCCTGCACGCGGTAGCCAACGGTGGGCGCATCTCGGTGATCGGCCTGCTGGAGAGTGACCAATTGAATGCTCCGGTCATGGCCTTGCTGGGCAAGCGGGCCTCCATCATCGGCATCTCCGTGGGGCCGCGCCGCGCATTGGAAGATCTGATTGCCATGATCGACCGCCACGGCATCGAGCCGGTAATCGATCACACCTACGGCTTCGAGCAAGTGCCCGAAGCCTTCGCTCATCTCGGGCGCGGTGCCTTTGGCAAGATCGTGATCGAGGTCGGCCGGTGATCTACATCATTCTGGGTCTTTTCGGCCTGTACACCCTGGAGTTTGGTGTGGTCGGTATTTTACCGATGATCGTCGAACGTTTCGGCATCAGCGTGTCTCAGGCCGGGTTATTGATGGGCTTGTTTGCGCTGATCGTGGCGGTGCTGGGGCCTTTCCTGGTGCTGATGGCGTCGCGCCTGGCGCGCAAGAAAATCCTGGTGGGCGCGCTCTTTGGTTTTTCCGTGTGCAGCGTGCTGTCGGCGTTTGCGCCGAACTTCGAAACCTTGATGGCGTTGCGGGTAATTCCGGCGATGCTGCACCCGGTGTTTTTTGCCGCTGCGTTTTCCACCGCGGTGTCCTTGTACCCCAAGGACCGCGCGGCGCATGCCACGGCCCTGGCCGTGGTGGGCACCACCTTGGGCCTGGTGCTTGGGGTGCCGCTGACCACATGGGTGGGCGCGAGTATTTCCTATGAGGCATCGTTCTTCTTCTGCGCTTTGGCAACGGGGTTGGCAGGTGTCGGACTGCTGTTGAAACTGCCCCATCATGAACGCCCGATGCCGCTGAGTTTCGGCAAGCAACTGGCGGTGCTGCGCAGCCTGTCGGTGTGGCTGGCGATCATCGCGACGGTGCTGGTGTTCACCACGATGTTTTCGGTCTACAGCTATGCCGCCGAGTACCTCAGGACCCAGACCGGCATGGATGGCCAGGCCATCAGCATCATGCTGGTGATCTTCGGCGTGGGCGGTGTCACGGGCAACCTGTTGGTGGGCCGGTTATTGGGCAAAAGCATGGTGGCGACGGTGGTGCTGTACCCCATTGTGCTGGCGGCGGCGTACGTGGTCTTGTACGCGTTCGGCAGCCCGTCGTGGTGGTCGATGAGCTTGATTGTGCTGCTGTGGGGCGCTGCGCATACCTGCGGGCTGGTGGTCACGCAAGTCTGGCTGACCTCGTCGGCGCCCGAGGCGCATGAGTTCGCAACCAGCCTGTATGTGTCCTCGGCGAATGCCGGCGTGGTGATCGGGGCGTCCGTGGGCGGGCTGTTTATCAATGCATTCGGCACCACCGGAGTGATCGGCTGCGGCTTGATATTTGCCGCACTGTCATTGCTTGTGATTGGGTGGAAGGCCTTGGCGTTCGGAGGCGCCAAGGCATTGCCCGCAGACCTGTGCGCTGCGCATTAGGCCTGCGGGGCCATGGTCAACGCAGGGTGTAGCCGCCGTCGACCACCCAGTCCTGGCCAAACACACTGCGTGCGCCCTGGCTCAACTGGAACAGGATCACATCGGCAATAGCGCCCGGCTCTAGGAATTGCCCATTGAGCAGGCGCTGATTGACTGTGGTGGCAACGCCGCCCAACGCTTCGTCACTGAGCCCCAAGGTGCTCCAGATCGGCGTGGCGGTGGGGCCGGGCGATACCATGTTCAGACGAATGCCATGGGGCGCCAGCTCCACCGCCAGGGTGCGCATTTGCGCCCGCAAGGCGGCCTTCGAAGCAATATACGCGGCGAGCCCAGGGAAGGTCGCCAGCTCCAGGAATGTACCGATAAATACCACCGACGCCTGGGCGGCCATTTGCTCGCGTAGGCTGCCGAGGGTGTTGAGAGCCGCGGCTCCATTGACGGCCCATTGCCGGTCAAAGGCGGCCAGGTCCAGGCCATCGGCCAGTTGTGCGATCCCGGCATTGGGCACGAGGTAATCCACCGGTCCGATGGACGCCGTCAACTGCGCCAGGCGTGCCTGGTCGGCAGCCTGGGTGACATCCCCCGCCAGCCAGTAGAGCTGCTCGCCAAAACGCTCCGCCAATGCGCCCAATTCGCCAATCTGTCGCGACATGGCGACCACTTGCGCACCTTGTTCAAGCAGCTTGCAGGTGACAGCCAGGCCGATACCTGAACTGGCACCGGTCACTACGGCAAGGCGGTGGTTGAAGTCATTGTTCATGGGGTTCTCTTTATAGATTGCCAAAGGGGCGCGCAGCACTGATCAGGATTCATGCCATATGAAAAGTTCCTATAAATCAGTTGGATATATTTTTTGTAGTCGATATGACACGAGTGTTATGTAGTCCTTATGACGTGCTGTAGTCGTTATGACCAAGGCCCGTTTTCGAGCTGATCGAAGGCTTGGCTTTTTTGCGATAGTTGTTGGCGTTATCGCGATGACGGCGCTGGCACTTTCCTTGGTTAATGGCGGCTGTTTTCTCTACGTCAGGCTCATTACGTCATGTCGCTTATTCCGCGCAAAAAAGTCATTCGCCAGGTGATCGCCACCCGTCAACGCTTGCAAGCCATCAGCGTGCTGGGCGCTACCGGTTCGGTGGGCGTCAACGTATTGGACGTTATCGCGCGTCACCCCGAGCGCTATAAAGTCTTCGCCCTCAGCGGGTTCACCCAACTGGAGCTGTTGAAAAAACAATGCTTGTTGCACCGTCCGGACTACGCCGTGGTGCCCACGCCGCAAGCCGTGGCGACGCTGCAGAAGCAACTGTTGGAGGAGGGCTCTCAGACTCAGGTAGTGGGCGGCGAAAGCGGTCTGAAATTCGTCGCCGGTCACCGGGATGTGGACACGGTGGTGGCCGCTATCGTCGGTGCGGCGGGCTTGAATGCAACGATGGCCGCCGTCGAGGCCGGCAAGAAAATCCTCCTGGCCAACAAAGAGGCACTGGTGATGTCCGGTGCGTTGTTCATGCAGGCGGTGCGCAGCAGTGGGGCGGTGCTGCTACCGCTGGACAGCGAGCACAACGCAATCTTTCAGTGCCTGCCGTCCCATGCTCAACACGGCCTGGCCCACGCGGGCGTGCGGCGCATTCTGTTGACTGGCTCCGGCGGGCCGTTTCGCCAAACGCCGATGGCGCAACTGCACAACGTAACGCCGGACCAAGCCTGCGCTCACCCGAAATGGTCCATGGGCCGCAAGATTTCGGTGGACTCGGCAACCCTGATGAACAAGGGACTCGAACTGATCGAGGCCTGTTGGTTATTCGGCGCCAGGCCGTCCCAGGTCGAGGTAGTGATCCATCCGCAAAGCGTCGTCCATTCGCTGGTGGATTACGTCGACGGCTCAATGCTCGCGCAGTTGGGGAACCCGGACATGCGCACGCCCATCAGCCATGCCCTGGCCTGGCCGCAACGGATCGATTCAGGGGTTGAACCACTGGATTTGTTCAAGGTGGCCCGGCTGGATTTCGAAGTACCGGACGAGAAGCGCTTTCCTTGCCTGGCCCTGGCGCGCGAGGTGGCGGATGTGGGCGGCACGGCACCGGCATCGCTCAATGCGGCCAATGAAGTCGCGGTGCAGGCCTTTCTGGACGGACGCATCGGCTTCATGCAGATCGCCGAGTGCATCCGGCATGTGCTGGACAAGGAGCCGGTGGTGGCGGTGACGGACCTGTATGGCGTCATGGAGGCCGACGCCAGTGCCCGCCGGTGGGCACTCGGATGGCTGAATCAGCACTATCAGCGATGATCAGCCGTAGCTGACCCGGTCGCGAATCTTCAGCACAGCCTTATGGTCGGCCAGCACTTCCGGGAGTGAACTGCGCAGGTACTCCACCCAGGTTTTGATTTTTGCATCCAGGTAGTGCCGGGAAGGGTAGATGGCGTACAGGCTCAGTTCTTCCAGGCGGTACTCGGGCAGGACTCGCACCAGAGTGCCGCTGCGCAGCCCCTTGATTGCCGCATGCACCGGCAGGATGCCCACGCCCATGTCGTTGCTGATGGCGGTCTTCATGGCGTCGACCGAGTCCACCAGGAACGGCGAGCTGCTGATGGTGACGCTCTCCTGGCCACGGGGGCCGTCGAACGTCCAGTCTTCCAGCGGGATCACCGGGCTGACCAGCCGCAGGCAGGCGTGGCTGAGCAGGTCTTGCGGCGTTTGCGCGGCACCATGGTTTTTTATGTAGGACGGTGAGGCGCAGACGATGCTGTAGGTCGTGCCCAGTTTCTGTGAAACGTGGCTAGAATCGGGCAGGTCAATGGCCAACACAATCGACACGTCGAACCCTTCGTTGACCAGGTTCGGCGTGCGGTTGCTCATGCTCAGGTTGAACGTCACGTCGGGGTAGTTCTTGCGGTAGCGTGCGATGGCGTCCACCACGTAGTGCTGGCCGATGCCTGTCATCGAGTGCACTTTCAACTGGCCGGTAGGGCGTGTGTGGGCGTCGCCGGCTTCCAGCTCCGCTTCCTCGACGGAGCGCAGGATTTGCTCGCAACGCAACAGGTAGCGTTTGCCGGATTCGGTCAGTGCGGTACGGCGTGTGGTGCGGTTGAACAGGCGGGTTCGCAGGTGGGTTTCAAGGTTGGAAATGGAGCGCGAAATATGGGTGGTGTTGCTATTCAACTGCACTGCCGCGCCAGTAAAACTGCCGACTTCGGCAACGCAGCGGAAGATGCGCATGTTCTGCAGGATGTCCATCGATGCTCTCCAGGTGGAACGTTTTTTAGTGTGGCATGAACTCATCCACGGCTGTAAACGCTATTTATTGTGGATTTTTACGTAACAGTCATTCACGTTTCTGATGACTTACCGGGGCGCATGGAAGCCCCTAGAGTCGCCGCCCCATTTCCCGTCAGCCGGAAGGTCGCGTGCCTCGACTCACTGTTCGTCGTTTCAATATCGCCGGTAGAGCGGGCCGCTGGCTGGTGTCGCTGCCCTGGCGCCGGGGCTTCATGGAGTGGGCCCGCAGCGATGGGGTGATGTGGATCTACCTGGGCAAGGTATTGATCGCCTCGTACCTGACCCTGTGGCTGGCGATGCGCCTGGAACTGCCACAACCGAGCACCGCGATCACCACTGTGTTTATCGTGATGCAGCCCCACAGCGGGCACGTCCTCGCCAAGAGTATCTATCGCTTCATCGGCACGTTGGTGGGCTCATCGTTCATGGTGCTGTTGATGGCCCTGTTTGCCCAGAGCACCGAGCTGTTTCTCGCGGGCCTGGCATTGTGGGTGGGGTTGTGTTCCGGTGGTGCCGCGCGCAATCGCAACTTCCGCGCCTATGGATTTGTGCTCGCCGGCTACACGGCGGTGATGGTCGGGCTTCCCGTGGTGGGCCATCCGCAGCAGGTATTCATGGCGGCCGTCTGGCGAGTGCTGGAGATCACCTTGGGGATCGTCTGCGCGACGCTGATCAGCGCCACCGTATTGCCTAAAACCTCCAGCGTGGCGATGCGCAACACGTTGTACCAACGCTTTGGCCGCTTTGCCGGATTTGTGCGGCAGCGCCTGCGTGATACCGGTGACCAGGCGGCCTTCGAGAGCGCCAACCTGGGGTTTATCGCCGAGGCCGTTGGCCTGGAAGTAATGCGCAGCGTCAGCGTGTTCGAAGACCCTTACATGCGCCAGCGCAATGGGCGAATCAACCGCCTCAACAGCGAGTTCATGGCGATCACCACGCGTTTCAACGCGCTGCATCAACTGCTTGAACGGGTTCGCCTGCGCGGTGGCGTGGAGGTGGTCCAGGCCGTCGATCCGGGGTTGATCGCGTTGGCCGAGCTGCTCAAACCCTTCGCCGGGCACCCATTGACGGACCGTGACGCGGCCGTGCTGTCCACCGAACTGAAAGTCTACAAAGCCGGCTTGCCAGACCGGGTCCGGCGCCTGCGTGCGGCGTTGCAACATACCGCTCCCGTAGCCGATGACCTGCTGGACTTTCACACCGCGTATGAACTGCTCTACCGCTTTGTCGACGAGCTGCACAGCTACGCCCAGACGCATGCGTCCCTCGCCGATCACAACCATGTGCGAGAGCAATGGAACGAACCGTTTCAACCTCGGACCAACTGGCTGGCGACCCTTGCGGCCGGGTTGCGCGCCGCGGTGGTGTTACTGGTGCTCAGTACGTTGTGGATTGCCACCAGTTGGCCCAGCGGCGCGGCCATGACCCTGGTGTCGGCGCTGACCGTAGGCCTGTCGGCGTTCTCTGCCAACCCCAGGCGCATGTCGTTTCAAATCGCCTGCGGTACGCTACTGGCAGCGGTGATTGGCATTTTCGAAGTGTTTTTCGTGTACCCGATGATCGACGGTTTTCCGTTGCTGTGCGTGGTCATGGCGCCGGTGATCGTACTGGGTTCGTTCTGGCTGGCGAGGCCGCAATTGGCCGGCTATGGCCTGGGCATGCTGGTGTTTTTCGGCACCAGCTCAGTGCCTGCCAACCTGACGCTGTACAACCCCTACGGGCTGATCAATGACTATCTCGCCATGGTGTTTGGCATGTTGGTGTGCGCCGCGGCGGGGGCGATTATCCTGCCACCCAACAGCCCTTGGCTGTGGCGCCGGCTGGAACAGGATCTGCGCCGCCAGGTGGTGGTTGCCATCAGCGCGCCGTTGCCGGCGCTGGGCTCCGGTTTCGAAAGCGGCACCCGCGACCTGCTCAACCAGGCCTACAACTTTGCGGCGGGCAGGGCATCGGTGCAGCATCGCCTGCTGCGCTGGACGTTCGTGGTACTGGACGTGGGGCACGCGATCATCGAGTTGCGCCGCGAGCAGGCCCGGTTGCCGGCGCAGGCCTGTTACGCCGAGAGCATGCCCTGGCGCCTCGCCATCCGGGCAACGGGTCGCGCACTGGTGCGGTTGTTCGTCAAGCCTGGGCCCGGTTATTTGCAGCGCGCGCTGGAGGCTGTCGAGCACGCCATTGAGTGCGTGCAACAGACCGATGAGCCATTCGCCGGGAACTTTGAGACTTCAGCCCTGAGACGGGTGGAAAGCTACCTGCACTTCATCCGCACCTCGCTGCTCGACCCGCAATCGCCGCTGGTCCACTACAACCAGCCGGGAGAAAAAGTGGCGCAATCGAGCGACTAGTTGGCGGGCCGGAAGGAGTCTGGGTGAGCATAAATCTCCATACTCGAGGGGCATGATCTTTCAGGAGTGGCCCATGTACGCCGGTCTTTGCAATCACGCCTGGGTCGCCTCGATCATCGATGGCATTCGTGAACAACGTAGCGCGATCCGCGACCACCTGGAGGCCCAGTACCTGCTGGAAGTCGAAACCGCCCGACTCGCTGCGCGCCGTCGCACCCTGGAGGATATCCGCCGGTTGTGGCACGCCCTGGCGCGGCGTGGCGAATATAACCTCGGGGATCAACTCGACGATTTCGTCGACCGCGACCAGGCCTTGCACGGTGCGGTGGCCGTGGCTTCCCACAACGTGGTCTTGCAGTCGATGTACCGCGCATTCAGCTCTTCGTTCCACAGCCAGTATCTGGCGATTTTTGCCGACAACGAGTTGTATGAGCCGGGGCTTGAAGCCCATGCGCAAGTCGTCCAGGCGATTATCTTTGGCGATGAAGACGCGGCAGTCGAGGCGGTACGCGCGATGTTCGATCCCATGCTGGAAAAGCTCCGCTGGCTGTCGGAGCGAGACGGCACTGCAGCGTGAGTCGTTGTACTCGCAGTTGACTTAAGACCCTCGAGGAAAGCCCGTTCCAGACGCCTGCGCGTCGTCCTCATTGTTACAAAAACTGGAAAAGTGAATGCCCGTTTTGGCGGCTGTTTTCACAACCGCCAGGCCTATATCGTGCGCGCCTCCCGTCGAATGAAAACACTGCAACACACAATAAAAACGGCTGCCATCACTGGGTCGACGGGACAGTCGTGTTCACTGTTCGGAGCCTTCATGAACCACAAGACTTACCTGGCCCTGGCCGTTTCTTTCGGCGTTGTACAGCAGGCGGCTGCATCGGGTTTTATCGACGACAGTAAAGCGACCCTGGACCTGCGCAACTTCTATCTCAACCAGGACACGCGCAATGCCAAGGGGGCCTCGGACCGGGAATGGGGCCAGGCCTTCATGTTCAATTATCAGTCCGGTTTCACCGAGGGGGTGGTGGGCCTGGGGTTGGATCTGCAAGAGCTGTACGGCGTACGGCTGGATGCGTCAGGGCGTGCCGGCAAGGTGGGGGAGGACAACACACCCGGTAGCGTCTTCCCGCTGTCTGATGGCAAGGCTGCCAATGATTTCAGCAAGACCGGGGTCACCGGCAAAGTGCGCATCTCCCAGACCCAACTGAAAGTGGGCACGCTGATGCCCCGGGTGCCGGTACTGATGTATGAAGACGGCCGGTTGTTGCCCCAGACTTTTCGTGGCTACCAGGTGGACTCCAAGGACCTGAAAGACTTCAACCTCGTCGCCGGCAAAATCGAGCAGGTGCTTGACCGTAACTCCAGCAACGGCCAGGGCTTGTCCATCGCTGGCGCAAACGATCCGGTCAAGGGCACGTCCAGCAATCAGTTTTACTACGGTGGTGTGGATTACGCCGTAAGCAAGCAGATGCAGTTGCAGTATTACTACGCGAATCTTGAAAACTTTTACCAGCAACACTTCTTCGGCCTGGTGCACAACTGGCGGTTGCCGGTGGGCCAGTTCAAGAGTGACCTGCGCTACTTCCACAGTACCTCGGACGGTAAGAACTCCAGTGCGGCGGGGCGTGCCGAGGGCTACGTCAGCTCGGGTTACTACGGGCCGGGCGTCAACAATGGCAAGGTCGACAATAACCTGTGGAGTGCCTTGTTTACTTATTCGCTGCAAGGCCATTCGGTGAGCCTGGGGTATCAGAAAACCACGGGCGAAAGTGACTTCCCCCATATCAACCAGGGGCAGGGCCGCTCGGTGTATTTGATCACCAACTCCCAGTCGTTGAAGTTCGTCAACGCCGGGGAACAGGCCACGGTGGCCAGCTATGCCTATGATTTTGCGAACCTGGGCGTGGCGGGGCTGAAGACCAGCGTCACCTACATACATGGCAGCCACATCCGCACGGCAGGTCGTGACAATACCGAGTGGGAGCGGGACGTGCGGGTTGACTATGTGATTCCTGCCGGCACCTTCAAGGGGCTTGGGTTCATGTGGCGTGGTGCGGTGCTGCGGGGTAATGACAGCGCTGACAAAGACGAAGCCCGGTTGATGGTCAGCTACAGCATTCCTTTGCTGTAGGCCGGCTCAACGCTGGGCGAAATACCTGGCCGGGCTGCAACCGAACACCGAGCGGAACACGGCGATAAAGCTGCTGGAGCTTTCGTAGCCAATCGCGGCGGCGGTGCTGCTGACGCTTTCCCCCGCCGCGAGGTTTTCCAGGGCCACCATCATCCGCAAGCGTTGGCGCCAGGCGCCGAAGCCCATGCGGGTCTGGGCAGCAAACAGCCGCTCCAGGGTGCGTGCACTGGCGCCTACCTCGAAGGCGATTTCCTTGAGCGGCCGAGTGTCGTTGGGGTTTTGCTTGATCAGGTTGGCGGCGCGCACCGCGCGTTTATCCGAGGGTTCAGGCAGGTAAAAGGCGTCTTGCTCAAGCAATGCCAGGTGGTCCAGCAGCACGGTGCCCAGGCGGCTTTCGCGGCTGTGCTCGGGGTACTCGCCTGGCAGTTGCGCGCAGGCCAGGATCAGCTCGCGCACCAGCGTCCCGACATTTAACACTGCGCAGCGGGCCCACGGTGGAATGCTGGCCGCGCCCTGACGCACATATACGGTACGCATCGACACCTGACGCGAATGCTTGAAGGTGTGGCTGACACCTGGCGGAATCCAGAGCGCCCGCTGCGGTGGCAGAACCCAGATGCCTACGGCCGTCAGTACCGTCATCGAACCTTTGATGGCGTACATGATTTGCGCGTGTTCCGGGTGAACGTGAGGTTCACGCAAGCCGGGCAAATACTCCCGGACCAAACCTTGCACGGGGGCCGCGCCAAACTTAATCGATGGGTGTTCAAGCATGGCGCGATCCCGATATTTTCTAGATAAGGAGGGATTTTGTGCCAGATCAAAAGGGCTGTAAAGCCGCAGTTTGGCCTACCGAAAAACCGTCGGATTGGCTAGGGCGCTTGGGTTTGCGGTTGGGTACTGTCGATGCTTTTGGCGTGCGCCCTTCAAGGAAACCTCACCGATGTCCATCGGAAAAAACTTCGCCGGCGTCATCGCCTTCATGAAAGTCGCGGCCAGCGAAAGCTTCAGCGAGGCAGCACGCGACCTGGGCATTTCAGTGCCTTCGGTGAGTCGCAGCATTACCCGCCTGGAAACCCAACTGGCGATTAAGCTGCTGGAACGCACGACCCACAGCGTAGCGGTCACGCAGGAAGGGCGCCGGTTTTTTCAAGAGTGCCTGCCCAGTGTCGAGCATCTGTTGCGCACGACCGAAGCGCTGAAACACGCTACCCAGTCGCCGTCCGGCGTAGTGCGCGTAAGCTCTACCGTGGGTTTTGGGCGCAAGTGCATTGCGCCGCTGTTGCCTGGGTTCTGTAAGTCCCACCCGGACATCACCCTCGAATTTGATCTGAATGATCGCCATGTGGATTTCGCCGAAGGTCGCGTGGATGTCGCGATTCGCAACGGGCGGCTGGAGGACGCCGATGTGATCGCCAGGCAACTGGCGCCGATGAGTTTCGTCACCTGCGCCGCGCCTGAGTACCTGCACTCAGCCGGCTACCCGCAGACCCTGGAAGACCTTGCGGCGCACAAGACTATCGCCTTTCGCCTGGCGCAGTCGGGCAAGCCGCATGTGTGGGAGTTTGAAGTCGACGGGCAGTTCATACGGCTGCCGTTGCCTTACAGCCAGTTGTTCAATGACCCGGAGCTAGTGGCGCTCGCGGCCGTAGCCGGCGGTGGTGTGGCACAGCTGGCCGGCTATCAGGCGCAGCACTGGATCGCGCAACAGCGTTTGATCGTTTTGCTGCCGGGTTATGCGGCGCAGGCGCGGGGCAGGGGGCATTACATCTGCTATCGGCAGCGCGACAAGATACCGCTGCGAGTCAAGCTGTTCGTCGACTACATGGTGCAAGCCTTCCAGGCATGACCATTGGGTAAAAGGCTTTTGCCTGGGTGCCTAATTGTCGCGGGTGGCGATGGCTGGGCACTATCCGGGTGATATTTATCACCGGGAAATCAATATGTTAAGCAAAGCTATCAAACCCTGGCTGGAATGGCTGTGGCTGCTGCCGTTCGCCGCGGCGCTGTATTATCCGTGGGCGCTGGCGTGGAGTAACCAGGCGCATGTGGCAGGCGCCGGCACCCCGGTCGTCCTGGCGCTGATCCTGAGTGCCTATGCGGTGCCGCTGTTGGCGTTTGCCTGTGTGTATGTCACCGGTGTTCAACCGGTCATGAGCGCACGCCTGGTCCTGGCGCGACGCTTGTCGTGCCTGGCGGTGGCTGCGCCTCCTGCGTACACGCTTATGGGCGTCTTGCTGTACCTGATGAAAATCGAGGGCCACGACATCGCGGTATGGAGCGGGCTGTGGCTGGCGCTGGCGGGCTTTTTTGCGATGGTGTCGTCAACGGGCCCGAGCATCAGCTTGGTGACCTTGGACAAGACCTATATCAAGCTGCGTGTCGCCCACGGCATCGCCTCGGTGGCGATCCTGTTGGTGTTTCTCGCGCCGCACCTGTTCAACCACCTCCTGGGTGTACTGGGTACCGATGTGCATAAGTCGGTGATGGACGTGCTGCGACGGGTGTATCGCAATGGCTGGCTGGAGCCGGTGATCATTGTCACGTTTTTCTTTCAGATTCTCAGCGGGCTGGTGTTGATTCGCCCGAAGACCGTCACGCGTGCCGACCTGCTGGACGCGTTACAAACCGCCTCCGGCGCCTATCTCTCGCTGTTTATCGCGTCCCATATCAACTCGGTGTTTACCCTGGCGCGTTACTTCGGCACCGACACCGATTACGCCTGGGCCGTGGCCGAGCCCGTAGGGTTATTGGCGGATCCATGGAGCATTCGGCTGCTGCCGCATTACTCGCTGGCGGTGTTCCTGCTGATTGGGCATCTGGGTTGTGGTTTGCGAGGTGTATTGCGTAATCACAATGTCAGCGAGTCACGCAGTTCGCTGTTGACCTGGCTGTTGATTGGCATGGGCGCCATAGTCACGATCATCATTACCAGCGGCATGCTGGGGGTCAGGGTTTAGGCTGTTTACGGCACCGTAAAAAGTATTGGCTTGTGTAATTCAAAGCGCTCAACGTATTATCCAAGATCTCTCTTGGTTATATGATTGGTGGGCATTGCGCCACTACACCGGAATCTGTCCTTCCTGCAATGGGCTTGAGTACGGCGTGAGGCTTAGGCTGCGATGGACTGCGCAGCGGTCGTGAATCCTGAACCGTTGGTGTATCCGGGACACTGCGGCGCTGGAATTGCGGTTGCTGCGCAGCCCATCGCAGCCTCTTTCTTACAGGCGGCGGGGCTGGATGCTGTAGGCGCAGCGCCGGTCCCCGGAAATCAAATGCTCGCGCCGCTCCACCACATTCTCATCGCCCAGGGCTGCCTGGAAGATCTGCAGTTCCGAGCGGCAGAACCCCTGGCATTTACGGGCGGCGACGCAGATCGGGCAGTGGTTCTCCACCAGCAGCCAGCCATCGTCCAGCGGCTCCATCTGCGCCATGTACCCGGCGCGTTCGCGAATCTGTACCAGGATCTCGACTTTCTCCCGCAAGGTCGACGCGGCGGAGCAGGCCTGGGTGTATTCGTGCCTGGCCGTCGCTTCCATGCTGGCGATGACTTTTTCCACGCCTTCGCTGCCAAAAATTCCTTCAATGGACTCGATCAGGTGCAACGTCAGTACGCTGTGGGAATCGGGGAATTTGCTTTGGGCGGTTTCGGTCAATGTCCACTTCAACGAGGGCCGGCCGGCACCCGAGATGGGGGCCGATACACCGACGATCAACTGCGCGACCTGCAACTTCTGGATTTGCTGGCGGGCGGCTTCGGAGGTGATTTCCAGCAGTGCAGCCAGGTCCGTGGTTTTCAGCGGGCCACGGGTCTTGAGCAGGAACAGGATGCGGTCCCCGGTGGATGCCTGGCTGTCGTCGGTGGGTGTGGCGTTCATAGATCGGGAATAACCATGGAAGTGACCGGCTCATTTGACCACAGCACGCATGTTGAGGCACCCCTTGATGCGCCTGAAGGTACGGTTCCAGTTGATTTGTATCGAAAGCATTCTGCTGGCCCATTACGCATTTTTCCCTCGCTACTATCGGCCGCCTGCCCAACCCACGAGGGAAAAGGAATGAGTGAGACCCCCGATAGCCTGAACACACCACCCGAGGGATACAGCGACTGGCTGACTGATCTCAAGAGTCGAATCCACTGCGCCCAGCAACGTGCCACCCTGGCGGTAAACCGCGAGTTGGTGTTGCTGTATTGGCAAATCGGCCAGGATATTCTGACCCGGCAGGCACGGCAGGGCTGGGGGACCAAGGTGATTGAGCGGCTGGCGCAGGATTTGCGTTCAGCGTTTCCGGAGATGAAAGGTTTTTCGCCGCGTAACCTGAAGTACATGCGTGCATTTGCGGAGGCGTGGCCGGATTCCGAATTTGTGCAACAGGCTGCTGCACAATTGCCTTGGGGCCATAATCTGGTGTTGCTGGACAGGTTGCCCGGCCCCGAAACCCGTCGCTGGTACATTGCACAGGCCATCGAACACAACTGGTCGCGCAACATCCTGGTGATGCAAATCGAAGGTCGCCTGCTGGAACGCAGCGGCAACGCGGTCAGCAACTTTGACGGACTGCTGCCCAAGGCGCAATCCGACCTGGCTCGCGAATCACTTAAAGATCCTTACCGTTTCGACTTCCTGGGCCTGTCCCTTGACGCGCAGGAGCGTGAAATCGAAAACGCCCTGGTCAAACATGTCACCGATTTTCTGCTGGAGCTGGGCGCCGGTTTTGCCTTCGTGGGACGGCAAGTATTGCTGGACGTAGGGGGCGAGGAGTTTTTCGTCGACCTGCTGTTTTATCACCTCAAGCTGAGGTGCTACGTGGTGATCGAACTCAAGGCCGGTAAATTCAAACCCGATCATCTGGGGCAGTTGGGCTTTTACCTCGCTGCGGTAGACGCCCAGCTCAAGCACCCGCAGGACAGCCCCACCATCGGCCTGCTGCTGTGCAAGAGCAAGAACGAAGTAGTGGCCGAATACGCTCTGCGTGACAGCTCCCGTCCTATTGGGGTTGCCGAGTATCAGCTGGTGGAATCCCTGCCGGCAGAGCTGCAAACCAGCCTGCCCAGCATCGAACAGATTGAACGTGAACTGGCAAGTGATCGCCCTTCCATGGCGAGTGCTTCGTAGGACAGTGCCGACAGACTGGACATTGGCAATCGCGTCGGCACAATGAGCGCCTTGAAAGGAACTCACCCAAGGAAAGCCATGGCCCGCCGTATTCATTCTGCCTACCCAATGTTGTTGCTCACTGGCGTGCTGATGGGCGCGGGGATGCCTGCCAGTGGCGCGTCCTTCGATTGTAAAAAGGCCTCCACCACGGTGGAAAAGGCCATTTGCGCCAGCCCTGAATTAAGCGAACTCGACACTACGCTGGGCCTGTACTACAGCCAGGCAATGGCCAAACTGGCACCCGACCAGCGCGACGAATTGCGCCGTGGCCAGCGCACGTGGTTGCAGACTCGCAACGCGTGTGCCGGTACCCCCGAACAATTGCCCGGCTGCCTGCAATCCCAACTGAGCCAGAGAGTGGTCGAGGTGGGAACCATCACTCACAAAGACACCGCAGCCCTTGACGCAATCATTGCCAGTATTCCGTACCATCCGGCCCAGGCAGCTGAAGGGCTTCGGCGCTACCCGATGAACGATCTGGCCGCCGCCTGGCTGGTCTACCTGCAGCGTTTTGAACCTGACAGTGGCGTTACGGAGAATGAGGCCGAGGAGAATCGCAAGCAGGTTCTCATAGCACTCAAGGAAGACAGTTTTCCCTGGTCGATCTGGCAGGACCTGCAGAATGATCCTGCTGTCAGCCGTGACCGGGTGATGTTGACCTTGCTGCGCATGATGATCGAGCGCCAACAGTATGAGATGTACGCCGACCAACGCCCGTATGTGCACTGTTTCGTTTTCAGCCGGCAGGGTGAGGTCGGGTATGAGTCGTTCGGGTCGTTGTACGGCTCCACCCGCGACAGCTTTGCGCCGATTTGTGCCCCACAGGGTGATCTGTTTGCACAGCCGGCCTGGAAGCGGCTGGACGATTCGTTTACCGCGCCTTTGTCCACTGCATCGCAGAACGAAGGCACCATCCGCTTTGCCAGCTACGCCGACTGGAACACGCTTTCCCTCAAGGCCACCGCTTCGCCTCGGCTGTTTCTCCAGCCAGGCACCGCAGCGCAGTCCCAGGACCCGGAATCAGCCCTGCGCAACTGGGGCGCGGATAAACAGTGGCCTGCCAGGCAACGCCAGCAAGCGCTGGCCGCCATTGAGCCCGCACGGCAAGCGACGAGTGACTGGCTGCAACGCGAGCGCGGCTTCTCTGCTGCTGATGCCAGGCAAGCAGCCCGGGAAATCGTTCGGCAGTGGATGAACCTGCGCCTGGACTTTATCGGCGGCCCCAGCGAGAACTAATCGGTCAACTGCCCGATTCTGGCACGGCCTTTTTGCCGGTCTTGGTACCGGGATGCTGGGTCGAGGTGCCTTTATGGCGCGTGCTCTTCACGGTTTTAGACGGTGCAGGTGCTTTCGTTTCAGCGTCCTTGTTGCCACTGCTGTCAGCCCCGGACGGGCTGCTGGGATAGGTGCCGGGCGGCAGTGCCGAGCCAGGAGCGCTGTTGCCGCTCAGGGCGGGCACCTCGGGGGCGGTGTTGTCGCCGAAGGCTGCGTAGGCGGGGGCATACAGAACGAGCGCCAGGCTGGCGACAAGTACGATCCTTTGGGAAATGCTGGTCTTCATGACTCAATCCCTCTTGGCGATGGGGACCGAAGCCCGGAGCACATCCAGGCTTCGGCGACGCCTCAATCAAGACTTCCTGGAGCCTGGGGCGTGGCTATGAGCCCCGCCTTTTTTGCCCGCTTCAGAAGCCTTCTCGCGGTCATTGGCGAAGTTGCCGCCTGAACCCTGGCCGCCGCTTTTACGGTTTGGGTCTTTCTGGTCTTTGTGACCAGCACCTGGGGTAGTTTTTCCACTATTTGCCATTTTGAAAACCCTCAATGATGAGCGAATCAATGGTGTTGCCTAATTGGGAATCCTCCAGCCAATTCAAAGTTTGAAATAGTTTCCAGGCATGCGACGAATGGACATCAAGCCGCCATTGGCTTCGCGCCGGGTGCTTTCTTGTGCGCGGCTTTCATCGCTTCCATCTCCGCGCCCAGCTCTTCCAGCAAGGCCTTGCCCAGCAGCTTCCTGGCCTGCGGGAACATCTCGCTTTCTTCTTCCTCGATGTGGTGTTCCAACAGTTCCTTGACGACTTTCACCCGGCCGGAAAACTCGGTGGTGGAGGGCGAAGTCTGCTTCAGGTCCGGAAGGACGAGGGAGTCGACAGTGCGATGTTCTTCCTTGGCCTCGTGGTACATGATTTCCTGATCCTTGCCGCCGGCCTTGCGAAAAGCCGGGTAGAGGATTTCTTCCTCAAGGCGGGTGTGGAGGCTGATTTCCATTTCCAGCTTGGCCAGGAGCTCAGTGCGCTTCTTTACGCCGCGCTCGGTCGATTCACTGAGTTGATTCAGGATGGCTTTGACGCGTTCGTGGTCGGCCTTGAGAAGATCAATGGCATTCATGGGTGACACCTCACGGGTAGCGAAAGGGCGGGTCGAATTGCCCGCCTGTGCAGACCTCTACAGCATGAGTTGTACCAAGTTGAACGGAATATTTATTGGCTTATAAATCAATAGTTTATATCGAATAAATATCGACGCTGGTCGTGCAGGTTGCACGGTCCAGTGGCGGCTGGCATGCATTAAACCATGCCTAGCCGCCGCTGACTTTCCAGTGCTTGATGTCGTCGGCAAACACGATCTGCTCGACCTCATGGGCAATCCCGTAGGCCAGTGACTCGTGGGCGGCGATGACTTTTTCCTCGGCCGAGAGGCACTTGAAAATATCCAGGTGGGTTTCGGCGCTGGCGGTTTCCAGTTCGTAGATTTTCACGTAGCGCGCCAGGTCGTTGTCCAGGCTCGACAGGTATTCCCGCAGGCGCTGGTGGTCTACCGAGTTCTGGTTGAAATACCAGTTCATCGGATGGATCAGGAAGCGCGAGTGTGGCGTGGTGATCCGGCGGTTTGCCGCCAGGAACATGATGATGCCCATGGACTCGATATTGCCCGCATTGATCGCACACAGCGGCACCGGCAGGGACTTGAGGAAGGTGTAGAGGGTAAAACCGAAATTGGTGCTGCCGCCGGTGGTCGACAGGTTCAACAGCAACGAACTGGCGCCTTGATCGATGGCGTCCAGGCAGCAATCCCGAAAGCGCTCGGTGGTGCCCTGATCGATCTGGCAGTGAAAGTGGATGATGTGCTCGGTCATCCCGGGCCTCCGAGGGGTAAAAGGTAGTGTCCATTTGAGTCTAGAAGGTTACGGCCCGTGTGCCGCAACCGTCGGGCGAGAGCCATCCGTTGCAATTTTAATGAACCCTCGGGCGCGTTGCTTGACCTAACGCATACGACCTCAGGAGGATGAATCATGCAAATCGAATATGTCTGGATTGGCTTGGCGGTGATTCTGGTACTGCTGGAACTGTGGGCGATCAACAGCGTTCTGCGCAGTGGCAGTGGCTGGGAGACCAAGGGTTTATGGCTGGTGGTACTGATCTTCATGCCGCTGTTGGGGCTGATCCTCTGGGCGCTGTTTGGACCCAAGGGTGTGAACCGGGCGACACATGCCACTGAGCATGGCAAAGGCTAAGACAGAATCGAAAAAAAACAGGCGCCCGAGGGCGCCTGTTTGCATTGGCGGGCGTCAAGCCGCCAGTGTCTTGGCAATGGCCTCATTGAACGCCGGCAAGTCGTCGGGCGTGCGCGAGGTAATCAGGGTCCAGCCATTGGCCGGGCATTCCTTCACCTGCGTATCCACCCAGTTTGTTGCGCCGGCATTGACCAGGTCAGTGCGCACGCTTTTGTAGGAGGTGAGGGTCTTGCCGCCGATCACGCCGGCATCAATCAGGGCCCAAGGGCCATGGCAGATGGCTGCTACGGTTTTCCCGGCCTTGACGAAGTCGTTGATCAGCCGCAGTGCATCGGCGTCCTGGCGCAGGGTGTCGGCATTGACGGTGCCCCCGGGGATGACCAGTGCATCGAAGTCACTGCCGTGCAGGTCCGAGAGCTTGGCGTCGGACTCTACCGTCCTGTCTTTCTCGGTGTCCTTGAGAAAGGTCTGGGTGCTGCCACCTTTGCTGGAGCCGTGGGTCACCGTGGCGCCGAAACCACGCAGGGCTTCCAGCGGCTTGAGCAACTCGTCGCGCTCGATACCGGTGTTGGAGGTGATGATCAGAATCTTCTTGCCGTGCAGTTGCGAACTCATGGTCGAGTGTCTCCTGAGTGGGTCAATGATTAATTGGCGTGCTGGGACTGCAACTCCTTGGCCATCTTCAGATGGGTTTCGAGAGTCGGCAGGGTCTTCTCGGCAAAGGCCTTCAGTTCGGCGTTATCCGAGGAGGCGGCTTCTTTTTTGAACAGGGCCACGGTGTCTTCGTGGGCCTTTACCTGGTTGTCGGCGTAAGCCTTGTCAAAGGACTCTTCACGGATTTCCAGGATCATTTTCTTGGCCTTGTCGGTGAGGCTGGCATCGTCGGGCACCTTGATGTCGAGCTTCGTCGCCAGGGCCGTCAGCTCCTGGTTGGCCTTGGTGTGGTCGGTGATCATGTGTTGGGCAAACGCCTTGATATCAGCGGCACCGCTCTTTTCCAGCGCCAGTTTGCCGGCTTCTACTTCGGTGATGCCGCCCTGGGCTGCGGCGTCAACGAAGTCATTGGAAGTGGCGGCCATGGCCACACCCATCGAGCCCGCGGCCAGCGCGAAGGTCAGTCCCATTTGTTTCATCAGCAAGTGCTTCATGATGCTTCTCCTGAAGAGTGGCGCGATGCCGTTACCTGACTGTTGAGGGGGGGCAGCGCAAAAGGTTTAAATTAATTTGCCCCATTTTTCGGCGCATGCACCCGAGGCAATTTCCTTGAACTATCGAAAAACCTTGGGCTCTGCTGCATAACGGCTCCGCGCTGGAGCCTGACCTTTGAACCGCAGGAGAATCCCCATGGGCACTGAAAAAACCGCCGACAAAACCCCTGATGCGATCAGCTCTGAACAGGCGCAGAAAGGTCGCCAGGCTGCCGACCAGGACAGCTCTTTACAACGTCCCAATCCCAAGACAGAAACCATCGATAAGGTGATCACGCCGACGTCCATCAAGGACACACAACGGCAAACCGAGCAGATCAACGAGCAAGCCGCCAAGGCCGAGCGCAAGCTGGGTCAGTGAAGAACGGAGGCAGTCATGGGGCGATCCATCAGCGCCGGGGAACTGGGTATTGAGCTCAAGCCCGGTGATGACAACGCACTGTTCAAGTGGTTTGTCGCCAGCTTCCTGATGGGCAAGCGCATTCAGGCGCAGATCGCGGCGCAGGCCTATCAGGTGATTGTGGTGAAGCATGGCCGGGACACCCCGCGCAAACTGCAACACTGCACCTCCCGCGAACTGGTGGCCATGCTCGGTGAGGCGCATTACGTGCGTTACGACGAAAGCACCGCGCAACGCCTGCTCGACCTCAGCAGCAAGTTGAATGCGGAGTACGCGGGCAGGATCAGCCATATCCACGATGCCAGTGCCGACCGTGGGGAGTTTGAAAAACGCTTGAATGCGTTCGAGGGCGTCGGGCCGAAGACGGTGGAGATTTTCATGAGGGATGCGGCGTCGGTGTTGTTCTGATGCCGATTTTTCTCGGTTGTGCAGGTTGGAGCTTGCCTCGTGAGCAATGGCCAAGATTTCCCCGGCAGGGCACTCATCTGCAACGTTATGCCGCGTGCTTGAATGCGGTTGAAATCAACAGTTCCTTCTACCGCCCCCATCGCCCGCAGACCTACGCACGATGGGCGCAGTCAGTGCCGTCGGGCTTTGGTTTTTCGGTCAAGGTGCCACGGCACATCACCCATGAATTACGTCTGCGTGACTGCGATACGGCATTGGATGAGTTCCTTGCACAGTGCCTGCAATTGGGCGACCGCCTGGGCTGCCTGCTGGTGCAATTGCCGCCTTCTTTAAGCTACGACCCGATCATTGCCGGCGGCTTTTTCACAGCCTTGCGTCAACGCTTCGCTGGCCCTGTGGTGCTTGAGCCGCGGCACGCCAGTTGGGCGCAGGCCGACGGGCTATTGCGGGATTACCAGATAGGACGGGTCGCCGCCGACCCGCCGGTGATCGCTGATGGGGATGCACCGAAAGGCTGGCAAGGTGTGCGTTATTGGCGCCTGCATGGTTCGCCGCGTATCTATCACAGCGCTTACGAAACCGAGCGTTTGTGCGCGCTGGCCGAGGTATTGAGAGCCTCCCTGGAGGAGGGCATTCCGACCTGGTGTATTTTCGATAATACGGCCAGCGGTCATGCGCTGGTCGATGCGCTTGCCCTTCAAGCGATGCTTGCCCCTCAGGCATCCACTTGCATCACCTCCAGCCCCAGGCATTCATAAGCCTCGACGCTGCCCGGCGGCACGTGCCACTCGGTAATCAGGGTATGAATGCGGCTGCACGGTGCCACTACGAATGGCTCCACGGCGCCCAGCTTGTCGGCCAGGGTGACTGCCACCACGTGGGAGGCGCTGTCGAGCATAGCCTGTTTCACCGCCACTTCCTCGAAGTGCAACGAGCTGATACCGACCTGTGGATGCAGTGCGCACACGCCCGTGAACAGCAGGTCGGCCTTGATGCCCTGGATCAGCCGCAATGCTTCATGCCCGCTGGCGGCCATGGTCACCGGGTTGAGTTGGCCACCGGCAAGGATCACCGTCACATTGGGATGTTCGGACAACGCGATGGCAATCATCGGTGAGTGCGTGACGGCGGTCAGCTTGATGGAATGCGGTAGTGACTGGGCGATTTGCAGGGTGGTGGTACCGGAGTCGAACAGCACGATCTGGCCGTCCTCCACGCGATCGGCGGCGAGTTGCGCCAGGTGGCGTTTGGTCGCGGTGGTTTCGCCAAACCGGGTGAAGAAATCCTTGCCGGTGTCCTTGGGCCGTGGCAGCGCACCTCCATGCACGCGTTGCAGCAGACCGGCGGAGGCGAGTTCGCCAAGGTCGCGGCGAATGGTGTCCTGGGAAACGGCGAAATGCTCCACCAACTCCGAGGCAGTGACTTTACCGTCGCGCTCCAGCAGCAACAGGATTTTCTGTTTGCGCAGGGAGGGCAGGTCGATGGCAGCATGGGTGTTATGCATGTTTTTGCTCGTTGATGCGTGTTTATGCGAGATTAATCAGCATTAGGCGCAAACGCAATGGGTTGGGCTGTCGGTGATGCCCTGCCGAGTGAGCTGAGCACCATGGAAAAACCACACCCGGTCCGGTACCGAACCCCATGTTTCGATTCGCGAGGTGATGCAGGAGATTTTGCTGCCGCGAAGCTTTCCAGCAGGGCATTACTGAGCAAAAAAATCGTAAAAAAGTAAAAAGAGTTGTCCACGAAAACCGTGGGTATCTCTGTGGATAACTTCGCTTGAGCCCGGCGGGTATGGCGATTTAACCTGCGGTTAATATTTGATCAGTCACTGTTTATGGCCAGTATGGGCAGGCTTTGCGCCTTGACAGGCACCGGCGAAACCGGTGCCGAAATGCAGATTTACGAGTCGTTTGGGCGCCCGGTGGAGGGCCCGGCAACCTGAGTGGCGCGCTTCGATTGCATCAGGCTGTCCAACGCCTGGCGATAACTGCTGCCGGCCAGTCGCATGCTGTCGTTATGAGTGGCACCGGGTACCAGCAACAGGTGTTTCGGCTGTTGGGCGGCGTCAAACAGTTGCTGGCTGAAGCGCGGTGGCACGAAGGCATCGGCGAGCCCGTGAACCACCAGCAGCGGCATGTGGATATCAGCGATCTTGTCAATGGAATCGAACTTCTGCGACAGCAGCCAGCGCACCGGCAATGACGTATTGGCTACTGCCGTGGCCACATCTGCCAGGGAGGTAAAGGTGGACTCGATGACCAGTCCGCGCACTGGCGGCGGCACCTGATTGTCCGCTGCCTGCTTGCCCAGTTCCACCGCGAGGTCGATGGCCACCGCGCCACCCAGGGAGTGCCCGTAGATGAGGCGCTTGGCAGGATCGGGTTGCAGCACCTGGAAGCGTTCCCAGGCAATGCGCGCGTCTTCGTACACGCTGGTTTCCGACGGCAGGTCGCCTCGACTCTGGCCGAAGCCGCGGTAGTCGATGGCCAGTACGGAAAAGCCCAGGGCCCGTAGCTGTTCGATGCGAAACAGTTGGCCAGTGAGGTTCCAGCGCACGCCGTGCAGGTAGAGAATTGCCGGCGCGTCCTTCTGTGCCGCTGGCCACCACCAGCCATGAATATTCTGCCCTGCCTTGAAACTCGCGGGTTTCAGGTCGAATTCCTGCACATCACGCGGCAACCCGCTGTACCAGCTGGCAGTGCCTGGCTCCACGCGAAACAGCAACTCGCGTTCCTTGTGTTGCAGCACGGCGCAACCCACGGGCAGGCCGATGATCAGGGCGGCCATGCATAGCAAGGGAAACCAGCGCAGGCCGAGACGGGACAGAAAACGTGAAGACATGAAGGTTCCAGGACACAGGCGAAGCACGGGTTTTAACAGATGCCCTGGCCGCGCAGGAAATATTCAGACGGTCGTCACCGGACATTGCTTGCAAAGTATTACATCGCCTCGTCCAGCAGAGAAAAGAAGTGCCCGGCCAAGGGGGAAGAATGGCTGGTGTTCCAGTTGAGGTAGAGCCCGATGCTGGAGGACGCGGCGGTGAGGGGCACAAACGCCACCTTGTCACGGGGCATCGAACGGGCAATGGACTGCGGCACCAGCGTCACACCAAACCCGCACGCCACCAGGCCAATCAGGGTGGGTAATTGATCGGCTTCCTGGACCACCCTTGGAGAGAAGCCCGCGGCCTCGCATAAAGCGATCAACTGGTGGTGATAGCCACTGCCCAATGCCTGGGGCGTGAACACAAAATCGGCGCCGGCAAAGTCCTTCAGCTCGATAGCGGCGTCCTCCGCATTCGGATGGTCTGCGGGCAGCGCCAGCAGGATCGGTTCATCCAGCAGCAGCCGGGATTCGATGTTATCTGCCTGGCCTGGCAGATAGCGCAAAAAAGCGATATCGGTATCACCACTCAACAAGGCCTTGGCCTGGTTGGCAGAGGGCATTTCCTTGATCACCAACTGAACCCTGGGGAACGCCAGGCGAAACTGCCTGAGGGTATCCAGCAACCACGGATAGCCGGTGATCGACACCGAGGTGATGGTGAGCGTGCCGGCGGTTCCCTGGGACACCTGCCGGGCTTGCTCAATGCCTTGCTGCAATTGCCCGAGGACGGTGTAGGCCGTCTGAAGAAACGCCGCCCCGGCTGGCAGCAGCTTCACGCCACGACGGTCACGCTGCAGCAGGGCAAACCCCAACTTTGCCTCCAGGCGATTGATCGCCTGGCTCAACGCTGGCTGCGCCATATGCAGGCGCTCCGCAGCCTGGTGAAAGTGCAGCGCTTCGGCAACGGCAACGAACTGGCGCAACAGGCGGGTTTCGATCATCTGGGCTGTTCCTTCAGGTAGATGGCGGTGTGGGGCTTGATACGACGCAGGTATCAATATCGCTGTTTTTCAGTATTAAACAGGACGGCCACGGGTTGTTAGGGTGGAGTGCCTATCAGGAGAACGCGACGATGGACTTTACAGGTAAAACCGCAATCGTGACCGGTGCCGCCCGTGGCTTGGGGTTCAGCTATGCGCGCGAGTTGGCGCGACTCGGCGCGCAGGTGGTAATCAGTGATATCGGTGCCGACACCCTCGGCGATGGGGCTGATCCCCAGGTGGTACAGGCGGCCGCGCTGGCGCTGCAGGGTGAAGGCCTGCGGGTGGTTGGCCACGCGGGTGACCTGTCCGGCGAAGCGGGGTGTCGAGCGCTGATCGAGTGCGCCATCACGCATTTCGGGCAGCTCGATATCCTGATCCACAATGCTGGCTGGGTCGGCTATCAGCCCATCGAGGCCGCCGACGAGGCTTTCATCCGGCGGGCCATGGACGTCAATGTCTATGCACCGATCTGGCTGTGCAAACACGCGTGGCAGCACCTCACGCGATCTGCCGCACCCCGCATTGTGCTGACCACCTCCGACCGTGCGATGTATACGCGCTACGTCCAGCCGGGCCTGGCGGCCTACAGCGCGGGGAAGATGGCGCAACTGGGGATCATGAATGCCTTGAGCGGGGAAGGGGCGGAGGCCGGGATCCTGGTCAATGCCATCTCACCCGTGGCCAAGACCCGCATGTGGGGCGTGACCGGCGAGCCGCACAACCTCAAGCCGGAATGGGTCACGCCTGGGGTGATCTTCCTGGCTTCGGCTGCGTGCCAGGACAGCGGCTATATCCTGCGTGCCAGCAACGGCCAGTTCACCGCCACGCGGTTCGCGGAAAATCCGGGGGTCGAGTATCCGGTTGACCTGGCGCGGGTCAACGCCTCGGACGCTGCGCAAGTCGCCGCGTCATGGCAAGCCATCAAGGACTGTTGACGGTCACGCCAGGTAAAGCGTCAGGCCCTGAGCTTCGTAGGGTTGCAGCAGGGCTCGCGGCGTACTGGCCAATGCGACGATCGCGCTGACGTGTGTCAGCTCCACCACTTGGTAGGGCGACGCGGTGTTAAGCTTTTCCGAGGTGGCCAGCACGATGGTTTCTGCGGCCGCGTGACACAACGCGCGCTTGACCACTGCCTCTTCATAATCGCCGGTAGACAGGCCGGCATTCGGGTGCACGCTGCACACCCCCATGAAATACAGGTCGGCATTGACCCGGCCGATGGCCTCCAGCGTGGCCGCCCCCACCCCCACCAGTGAGTGGCGAAACAGCCGCCCGCCGAGCATGATCACTTCAATCTGCGGATGATCCACCAGGGCCATGGCAATCGACGGGCTGTGGGTGACCACGGTGGCATTCAGTTCCGCCGGCAAGTGATGGGCCAGTTGCAGGCACGTGGTACCGCCATCGATAAACACCACCTGGCCGGGCTGCACAAGTTGCGCAGCCGTCCGGCCAATGGCGATTTTTTCCTCCGGTACCAAGTGTTCCCGAACCGAAAAATCAGCCATCGCGGGGGATGCCGGCAAGGCGCCGCCGTGCACCCGCAGCAGCAAACCTTCCTTGGCCATTTCCCGCAGGTCACGCCGTATCGTGTCCTCGGAAACCTCCAGTGCCTGGCTCAACTCCTTGGCAATCAGCCGGCCGTCGCGGTGCAGCGTATCCAGCAGGTGTTGTTTACGTTGTTGGGTCAGCATCGGAAGCTTCCTGCACGTTTTTTCTTGACTGTGCACGATTTTGCACGACATGCTGAATAACACAAGACAAAAAGGTCCTGCCATGGAAAACAGTCCCGTCCGCATCCACGCCGAAGAACTGCTCTCGGATAATTGGTATGTGCTGAAAAAGTACACCTTTGACCTGCGCCGCCGCGACGGCAGTTGGCAGTCCCAGACCCGCGAGATCTATGACCGGGGCAATGGCGCGACGATCCTGCTGTACAACCGCGAGCGGCGCACGGTGTTGCTGATTCGCCAGTTCCGCATGCCTACCTACGTTAACGGCTACCACGGTTACCTGATCGAGTCTGCCGCCGGCCTGCTGGACAACGCCAGCCCCGAGGAACGCATTCGCCTGGAGGCGGAAGAAGAGACGGGCTACCGTGTGGGCCATGTAGAAAAGATCTATTCGGCCTTCATGAGCCCGGGCTCGGTGACCGAGCGCATTCACTTTTTCATCGGCGAATATCAGCCTGGCGACCGAGTCAGTGATGGCGGCGGGCTGGAGGATGAAGGTGAGGATATCGAAGTGCTGGAGTTGGGATTCGAGGAGGCCCTGGGTATGGTGGACAGTGCCGAGATCGTCGACGGCAAGACCATCATGTTGTTGCAGTACCTTGAATTGCGGATGTTGAAAGAGGGCTGGTGATGTCGCGTCGGTTATCGCTTGCGTTGGCGGTGTTGCTGGGGGGATGCAGTGGTGTGAGTGCTGCGCAAACGCCCGTCGGTGATGGTGGTGTTCCCGCGTTCTATACCTGGGCGGACAAGGTGCCCGCGTCACCCGGGCGGATGCTGCGCAGCGAGCCGTTGACCGAACAGCAAAGCCTGGCCGAGGCGGGGCAGAATATTCGCATCCTGTACACGTCCACCGACGGTCTCGATACCCATAAACGGATTGTCGTTTCCGGTGCGCTGTTCCTGCCCAAGGGCACACCGCCGCCGGGTGGCTGGCCCCTGATGGCGTGGGCCCACGGCACGGTGGGGAGTGCCGATATCTGCGCGCCGTCGTTCGCCGGTCGCAGCCCTCGGGATACGCGCTATCTCAATTATTGGCTGGCTCAGGGCTACGCGATTGTCGCTACCGATTACCAGGGGCTTGGGACGCCTGGCCTGCATCCGTATGGGCTGACCAGTCCGCTGGCCTATGGGGTGCTCGACAGCATTCGCGCGGTAGGGGCGGGTGGTTTCGAACTCTCCAAACGTGTGGTGGTGTTTGGGCAGTCACAGGGTGGCCGTGCTGCGTTTGCCACGGCGGTCTATGCGAAAGACTATGCGCCCGAGTTGGATATCGTGGGGGTGGTGGCGACCGGTACGCCTTACGCGGCTGCCCATAAAACGGGAGACGGTGCCGAGTTGGAAAAGGCCCGCAGTTCGGTGGTGCCGACCTTTGCCTATAACTTGCTGCGGCTGAGTACTGTCACGTTGTTTGATCCTGGGTTTGTGGCTGCGGATTACTTGAGCGAGCGTGCAGTGCCTGCGTTTGAGAGCAGCCAGCGGGATTGTTTGCATGCCATTGAGCAGCGGGTGATGGCTGATGGGCTCAGCTTCAATGACAGTTTCAAGCGGTCGCCGAAAGAGGCGCTCGACAAGGTTTATCGTGAGTCGGCGTATCCGACGTTGAAGACGGATATTCCGGTTTTTGTCGGTACGGGGGGGCGGGATCAGGATGTGTTTGTGCCTGGGCAAAAGGCGCTGGTCAGGGATGCGTGCAAGGTCGGGGACCGGATTGAATGGCATTTTTATCCTGAGCTGGATCACTCCGCTACGGTCAATGGTTCGCTCGTGGACTCGACGCCGTTTGTGCG